>CAZOTP010000001.1:0-42126 GCA_964582655.1 uncultured Pirellulales bacterium
GGGGCGGGCGGGGGACGGTCCGGGGGCGCGGGGACGGGGGGGAGGTGGGGCCGGCGTACGAGGAGTTTCCGGGGCGGATCGAGATGTTCGGGGCCGAGAGCGAGCGGCTGACGCTGATGCATCCGGTGAGCGGGGAGGCGCTGTCGCAGGAGCATCAGATGTTCATCTATCCGGCGCAGCATTACGTGATGCCGGAGGACCGGATCGAGTCGGCGCTGGCGGGGATCGCCGGGGAGCTGGAGGAGCGGCTGTTTGTGCTGCGGAACGAGGGGAAACTGCTGGAGGCGCAGCGGCTGAGCGCGCGGACGCGGTACGACATGGAGATGATTCGGGAGGTGGGGTACTGCAGCGGGATCGAGAATTACGCCCGGCATCTGGCGGGGCTTCCGGCGGGGGCGAGGCCTTATACGCTGATCGATTATTTTCCGAAGGATTTTCTGCTGATTCTGGATGAATCGCACGTGACGGTGCCACAGATCCGGGCGATGCACGCGGGGGACGCCAGCCGCAAGCAGGTGCTGGTGGATCACGGATTCCGGCTGCCTTCGGCGATGGACAACCGGCCCCTGCGGTTCGAGGAGTTCGAGCAGATCTGCCGGCAGACGCTGTTTGTTTCGGCGACGCCGGGTCCGTATGAGCTGGCGCGGTGCGGGGGCGAGGTGGTGGAGCAGATTATCCGGCCCACGGGGCTGATCGATCCGGCGATCCGGGTGGAGCCGGCGCGGGGGCAGGTGAAGCATCTGCTGGGCGAAATCCGCAAGCGGGTGGAGCAGAAGGAGCGTGTGCTGGTGACGACGCTGACCAAGCGGCTGGCGGAGGATTTGAGCCAATTCATCCGGGAGGAGGGGTTCCGATGCGAATACCTGCACAGCGAGATTGTGACGCTGGAGCGGGTGGAGATTCTGCGGAATCTGCGGCTGGGGGAGTTCGACGTACTGGTGGGGGTGAATCTGCTCCGGGAGGGGCTGGATCTGCCGGAGGTTGCGCTGGTGGCGATTCTGGACGCGGACAAGGAGGGATTTCTGCGGAGCGAGACGTGGCTGATCCAGACGATCGGGCGGACGGCGCGGAACGTGAACGCGGAGGTGATTCTGTACGGGGATACGGTGACGGCATCGATGGAGCGTGCGATGCGGGAGACGCAGCGGCGGCGGGAGATCCAGCAGAAGTACAACGAGGAGCACGGGATTACGCCGGAGACCATCAAGAAAGCAATCCGGACGAGCCTGGAGTCGGAATTCCAGGCCAGGCGGATGGCGCAGGAGATTCTGACGCACGACGAGACGGAGTACGACCGGCAGGAGCTGATCGCGATGCTGGAGAGGGAGATGCTGGAGGCGGCGGAGGCGCTGGAATTCGAGAAGGCAGCGGCGCTGCGGGACCAGATCGCCGAGCTGCAGACGGCGCCGGAGGTGGGGAAGGTGAAAAAGAAGAAGGCGGCGCGAGGGGGTCGGAAAACCGAATAACGCGAGGAACGATGTATGTCACTGATGGAACCGGACAGGCTGTGTTATGTGAACCTGATCGAGATGGCGCGGGCGGAAGACCTGGGGACGGGGGATGTGACCTCGGAGATCACGATTCCGGCGGAGCAGAGGGGGAAGGCGGCGATCGTGTTTCGGGAGGCGGGAGTTCTGTGCGGGATGAACGTGGTTCGGGAAACGCTGCGGCGGTACGATGCGCAATTGCAGTTTGAGGCGATGCGGAAGGACGGGGAGCGGCTGGAGGCGGGAGAGATCGCGGGTCGGATCGGCGGGCCTTTGCGGGGGATTCTGGCGGCGGAGCGGGTGCTGCTGAATTTTCTGCAGCGGCTGGGCGGGATCGCGACGATCACGGCGGCGTACGTGGAGCAGGCGCGGGGGACGCGGGCGAAAATCTGCGATACGCGGAAGACGACGCCGGGGTGGCGGGAGCTGGAGAAATACGCGGTTCGGTGCGGGGGCGGGGTGAATCACCGGAAGGGGCTCTACGATGCGGTATTAATCAAGGATAATCATCTGGCGGCGCTGGGGGCGGGGAATTTTCGGGAGGGACTGGCGGCGGCGCTGGCCCGCATCCGGGAGCGGACGGTGAAACCGGAGTTTGTGGAGGTGGAGGCGGACACGCTGGAGCAATTCGAGGTGGCGCTGGAGCTCGGGGGGATCGACATGATTCTGCTGGACAACATGACGTGCGAGCAGATGCGCGAGGCGGTGAAGCGGCGGGACCGCAGCGCCCGGGGGAGAGGGATTCTTCTGGAGGCGTCGGGCGGGGTTACGCTGGAGTCGGTGAAGACGATCGCATTGACGGGAGTGGACCGCATATCGGCGGGAGCGCTGACGCATTCGGCGCGGAGCCTGGATATCGGGCTGGATCTGGAGTGAGCATGCCATTCGGACTGCTGGAGCTGCTGCGGCGGAATCGGGGGCAATGGCTGACGATGGAGGCGCTGGCGCGTGCGCTGGGGAGAACGCCGGGGCAGATTCTGGAGCAGATGGAGAAGATTCGGGCGCTGGGGCATACGGTGGAGGCGGTGCCGGCGCGGGGATACCGGCTGGCGGGGATGACGGATTCGCTTTCGGCGGACCCGATCGAGTATGGATTGAATACATCGCTCGTGGGGAAAAAAATTCTTTTGTTCGATGAGACGGACAGCACGAACACGGTTGCATGGCACTATGCCAAAGAGAAGGGGTATGACGGACTGGCGGTGTTCGCGGAGGTTCAGCGGCAGGGTCGGGGCAGGCTGGGGCGGACGTGGGAAGCGGGCAAGGGGCAGAGTCTTCTGTGTTCGATTCTGTTTCAGAATCTGGAGGGAGTGACGGGGGCTTCGCTGTCGTTGGCGGCGGGACTGGCGACAGCGCGGGCGATCGAGGCGGTGTGCGGGATTCCGGCGAGAATCAAGTGGCCCAACGACGTGATGCTGGAGGGGAGGAAAGCGGCGGGGACGATGCTGGAATGCCGGAAGGTTCAGGGGGCGACGGTTTGCGTGATGGGGATCGGAATCAACGTAAATCAAACGAGGGAAGATTTTCCGGAGGAAATTCGGGACCGGGCGATTTCGCTGCGCCAGGCGTGCGGGGAGCGGGCGGACCGCAATGAACTGGCGCAGGGTCTTTTGCGGGAGACGGATTATTGGTTTGGGGTTCTGAAGGCGGGCCGGAGCGGGGAACTGCATGACGAGTGGCTGGCGCGGTGCGACACTATCGGGCGGAGGATCTCGCTGCGGCAGGACGGGCGGGCATATGCCGGGCGGGTGGTGGATGTGCTGGTGGACGAGGGGCTGCTGGTGCAGTTGGACAGCGGGGGGATTCGGATTTTCGACAGCTCGACCAGCAGCGTTGTCGCCTGAGAGCCCGTTTTTTCGTCCTATTCCTTATCATCGATCCAATCGTTACAGAGCCACGGGCGGAGAGACTGCGCGTTAAGTTTGGGGGGATATTCCGTCTGGGCAAGATTTTTTTCCGCCGGGGGAAATAAAAAGGGGCGGAAAAGGGACTGCGCGTTTTGCCTGCGGGGATTTTGAAATATACACTTGCTAGGTTGAACGTGCAAGAAACACAATTTTCAAAATGGTGCGACCGGATGTTGCCCGATTTTAGCCAAAGTGGACCGTACCCCCAACCGATACCATCAAGGATGATCGGAGGGATTTTTCCCTCGCGGGCATGGAGAAACGGGACCGGCGCGTGTTGCCGGAGCGGAATGCCGACGGGGGAATTTGGCCTGAGAAGCAGGAAAGGCAGGTGATGTGCCGACAGGATACGATGGGTAGCGTTACGGCGTCGAGCCGGCAGAAAAGCTGTTCGTGAAAAGGAAACTTTTTAATCCATGGTTTACGGTTTTCCAGAAACCGGAGGAACAAAACATGAGTAACATGAGAAAACAAGGGTTTACGCTGGTTGAAATTCTGATCGTCGTAATCATCCTGGGTATTCTGGCGGCGATTGTGATTCCGCAGTTTACCGAGGCCTCGACGAACGCGAAGGAATCGTCTCTGGTGAGCAACCTGCAGACGCTGCGTTCGCAGATCGGTCTGTACAAGATTCAGCACAATGACACGCTGCCTTCGCTGGATTCCAACGATGAGGCCGTATTGCGTCTGACGACCGTTACGGACATCAACGGGGAAGCGTGGGCGGACGGCGCCGGAAACAAATACGGCCCGTATATGCAGGCGGTTCCCAAGAATCCGTTCGCCCCTGCCGATTTGGACACCATGTTCAGCTTTGGCACGACCGATGCTCCGGGAGACAACAGTTCTCACTGGTATATCAATACCACCACGGGGGCCATCAATGCCAACGACGACAAGCAGACTCCGGATCAGGTCGATCATAAGCTTCTGTAATGTCCGTAAGAGGAACCCTCTTGGCTATAATGCAAGGGTTTGACGAATGACGAAGAATCCAGGTCCGGCGGCAGCGATGCTGCCGGACCTTCTTCTTGCGAAACCAGGTAACCGATTATGAATAGAACCCACCATAAACCCATGACGATCGAGAATCGCCGGCATCGCCGGAGCGGCTTTACGGTTCTGGAGGTGCTTCTGGTGCTTGGATTTCTGATTGTGCTGACGGCGGTGGTGATCCCGCGGTACACGGAAGCGGCGCCGGACGACAGCCGGGAAGACATTTTGATGAACAATCTGATGGCGATCCGGTCGCAGTTGAAGATGTACCAGGTGCAGCATTTGAACGAGTATCCCAGCGGGAAAGGGACTTCGCTGGTGATCCCGGAGAATTTTGTGCTTCGGATGACGAGCCGCACGAACGCCGACCATTCCCCCGACGGGATTTTCGGCCCGTATTTCCAGGATTTTCCGAAGAATCCGTTCAACGGGCTGAATACGGTCCGATACGGGAGCGATCCCGGCGCGGGCATGGCCGGCTGGTGTTTCGATACGGTTACCGGCCAGATGAAGGCGGACGATCAGGGACGGTCGCCCGACGGGACGGCCCACCATGTTTATTAACAGGAAAGCGACCAATTCAAACTCCTGGTTGAAGGGTAAAGCGATGAAAAGCCAAAACAATTTCGGGTTGAAGACCGGGAGGAGGCATTTCCATCCGGGCGGATTTACACTGGTGGAGATACTGATCGTGGTGATCATTCTGGGGATTCTGGCGGCGATCATCATTCCCAACGTCAGCAGCGCGAGCACGCAGACGCGGGAGAACATGATCAAGGAAAACCTGCGGATGTTCCGCCAGCAGATCGGGGCATACCGGGCGGAGCATGACGACGTTTCGCCGGGGTATCCCAACAACGACCCGAGCGAAACGCCGACGGAGGCGGTATTTATTCAGCAGATGACGCAGACGACGGACAAATACGGGAACAGTCCCGGTTCCTATGGGCCTTACATGCGCAAGGTACCGGAAAACACGGTGAACAATTTGACGAGCATCCAGATTCTGGCGAACGGGGAGGATCTTCCGGCGGAAGGGGGAAACACGCACGGCTGGATTTATTCGCCGGAGAAAATCGCTGTATTAGCGGGGAATTCCGGCGCGGATTCGAGCGGCGTATTGTATTCGAAGTATTAATCCTTATTTCAATCCCCTGGCGGAGAAAGCCTTATTATGGAACAACACGAATCGAAACCAATCTTGGTGCTGGTCGATGGATACACTCGCCTGCTGCTGACGGCGCTGGCGGTGCTTCTGACGCTGGTTGTTGTGGGTCTGTGGAGCGGCGTGCCTTCGATGACGCCGTCGGCGGAGGCGAAGATTCCGGATTCGGGACTTCAGCTTCAGGAAGTGATTGAGAAGCTGGACCGGGTGAATCAAACGCTGGACAGCCTGAACCAGACGGTATCGGGGAATCTGAAGGTTCAACTGGTGGACGCCAACGGCAATCCGGTGACGTTTGCACCGGCGGCGGGGAATTCGGGCAAGTAAGGTTATGAACGCGGTGAAACAAACCATGCGGCCTATTTGCGCGTTTACCCTGGTGGAAGTGCTGGTGGTGCTTGCGATTCTGGGAATCGCGTGCCTGGTGATCCTGCCGATGATTTCGAACACGCACGACATGCAGGCGTCCTCGGCGACGCGGCAGATCGTATCGACGATTCTGTATGCGCAGACGCTGGCGATTTCCCGCCAGAAGGAGTACCAGGTCGTGTTTGACAGCGTCCATGACACGTATTCGGTGCGGGACGCGTCGGGGAACGTGGCGGAGGATCCGAGCGCATCGGGGCGGCTTTTCCAGATCGACTACGACCAGGATGACCGTCTGCCGGCGGTGGACATAGAATCGGCCGTTTTTGACGGGGGGAGCGTGGTGTGGTTTGACCGCATGGGGGCTCCGTACAGCGGGACGGTGGGAAGCGGCCCGCCCCTGACGACGGGAAACGTGATTTTGAGCGCCGGCGAGACGCGGTTCCGGATCGACGTGATCCCGGTGAGCGGCCGTGTCCAGGTGACGGAATTGTAGTCGGCGGCCCTGCCTGACACGCCCGATAATTGGAAGAATGTTCACTTTGTAACACGAGTACCAGTTGTGCGGCAAGTCCGCGCGAGACTTTGAAGAAAACTCTGCTGCTGGTGATGGAGTCCGAACTTCAGGCAGTCGATAGGATTAGTGGATAACAAGGAGTTTACCGATGGGAAAGAGCATTGGAATGATTGGAATAAGTATTTTGATCATCGCTGCGATTGTTAGCTCGCCTGCGATGGTCCGTGCGGAAGGAGTGGCGGAATCGGCGGCGACGGCGATACCGGCGGCAGCAGAACCCGAGCCGGCGGCGGTGATCGAAGAGGCCGCGGCGGCGGAGGCGGTCCAGCCGGAATCGGCGGCCCCGGCAGAAGCGGCGGTGCAGATTGCCGCAGCGGCGGAGGCGGAAGCAGCGGCTCCCGCGGCGGCGGAGGCGGCCCTGCCGGCGGTCCAGCCGGACTCGGAAGGCGTGTTCCCCTCGCTGGTTCACAAGGGCGACATCAATGATTTTCTCCGGATTCTCAGCGCGGCGGCCCACAAGAACATCATCCCGTCCTCGCAGGTTCGGGGCGTGGTGAACGTGAATCTGTTCGAGGTGACGTTTACGGAGGCGCTGGAGGCGGTTTTGACGGCGAACGGCTTTGCGTACGAGGAGAAAGGGCCTTTTATTTTTGTTTATACGCAGAAGGAATTCCAGCAGATCCAGATCGCGGCCCGCAAGACGGAATCGAAATCGTTTCATCTGAATTATATTCCGGCGAAAGACGTGCAGGAGATGATCGCCCCTCTTCTGAGCGACAAGGCGAAGGTGACGACCTCTCCGGAATCGCTGTCGAACGAAAAGTCGGGCGAGACATGGGCGGTGAGCAATTACGTGGTGGTGGTGGATTACCCGGAAAACCTGGCGGAGGTGGAAGCGCTGATCGCGAAGATGGACCGGCGGCCGCCGCAGGTTCTGGTGGAAGCGACGATCATGGTGGCGAGCCTGGAAGACAAGGATGAACTGGGCATTGACTTCAACGTGCTGTCGGGCGTGGATTTCCAGGCGGTGGCGGGATTTCCGGCGGCCCCGGGCGGGACGGCTTCTCTGAGCGGGACGAACACCGGCGTCGATACGGGCTTCACGGGCAACGTGACGGACGGCGGGCTGTCGATCGGAATCGTCAACAGCAACATCGGGATGTTCATCAAAGCCATCGAAAGCATCACGGATACGGTGACGCTGGGCAATCCGAAGGTACTGACGCTGAACCGGCAATTGGGCAAGGTGATCGTGGGCAATCGCGACGGGTATATCACGACGGAAGTGTCGCAGACGACGGCGACGCAGACGGTGGAATTTCTGGAAACGGGCACGCAGCTTTCGTTCCGGCCTTTCGTGATGGAAGACGGATACATCCGGATGGAACTGAATCCCAAGGACAGCGACGGCGGCGTTACGGTGACGGGAGAATTCACCCTGCCTTCGGAAAAAACGGCGGAAGTGACCACGAACGTTCTGGTGCAGGACGGCCGGACGATCGTGATCGGCGGGTTGTTCCGCGACAAGACGACGCTGAACCGCTCGCAGGTCCCGCTTCTGGGCAATCTGCCTTTGATCGGGACGCTGTTCCGCAGCACGGTGGACGACAATTCAAAAGAGGAAGTGATTTTTCTGATCACGCCTCACATCGTGAAGGAAGAGAAGGATTACGCGCTGGCGGAGAAGGCGCTGGACAACTGCCAGCGGCGGAGCATCGGGATCCGGGACGGGATGCAGTGGCACAGCCGGGAACGCCTGGCGGCGGCGCATTACGACTGGGCGAAGCAGCACCAGGCGTCGGGCAACCTGGATTCGGCGCTGTGGGATATCACCCTGGCGACGGACATGAATCCGGGCTCGCTGGACGCGCAGCGGCTTCGCGATCAACTGCTGACGAAGAAGATGTACCGGGCGGAAGACGGTTCGATGCATCTTTTCATGCGGCAATTAATCGAGCGTGATTTTGGAAATTAAACGGCCTGGCGCCGGGACGGCGGCCCTGGACCGAATGGTTTGGCCTTTGAAAGGTTTCGAGCGCGGCAGGAGAGGAGAACCCTCTTCTGCTGCGTTCCTTAGATAGTATTCCTTACAACCCCGCGACGGGACGATTCAGGAAATCCGGAATCGCCAGTCGCACAGGAGGTGCCCGATGAGACGAACCGCCCTGATTTTGACAGTTGCACTGCTGGGCCTGGCGGGATGCCAGAGCACCCACCAGGCGAACAAGAAAGCGGCGCTGGAGCGATGGCAGAACGCCCGGTCGCAGATGTCGCTGGACATGGCCCGGCAGCAGTTTCAGACGGGGGAACTGGACAAAGCCCTGCAATCGGCGCTTCGTGCGCTGGAGCTGGGACCGGAGAACACCGATGCGCTGGTTCTTCTGGCGCAGATTTCGCTGGAGCAGAACCAGCCGGGTCAGGCGGAGAAATATCTTCAGAAATGCCTGGATCTGAATCCCCGGCAGGCGGCGGCGCATTATCACCTGGCGACGGTGTATCAAAGCTGGGGGGACGCCGAGGCGGCGGCGGAGCATTACCGAAAGGCGTACGAGCTGAAGCCGGAATCCCCGGCGTATCTGCAGGGGGTGGTGGAATCGATGGTTCAGCAGAAGAAGACGCGGGAGGCGCTGGATCTGCTGCTTTCGAGCATGAGCAGGATCGAGCGTCATTCGGCGCTGTATTCGCTGGCGGGGAATCTGTATTCCGCGCTGGGCGACGAGCCGAGCGCGTCGAAGATGTACCGGCAGGCGATTCATATGGACCCGCAGAAGGCGATGCTGTACGAGCTGCTGGCGTATTCACTGCACCGGCAGGGTCTGTATCAGCAGGCGCTGGACGAATTGGAGCAGCGCGCGGGGGTAGCAACCCCGGAGACGGGGGGAACGGAAAGCCTGGCGTGCTTGGCGGTGCAGGCGGACTGCTATTTTCAGCTTCAGCAGTACCACAAGGCCCAGCGGACGCTGGAGCAGTTGACGCAGCAGGATCCGCGAAACACGGCGGCGTGGAAGCAGCTGGCGCAGACGGCGCTGGCGCGCAACGACTATGCCAAGGCCCAGAGCTGGATTCAGCGGTCTTTGACGCTGGAGCCGGAACAGACGGACGGACGATTTCTCCTGGGGTATGCGCTGCTGAAGCAGCAGCAATACGAGGCGGCGGCGGCGGAATTCCGGAAGGTGATCGAGCAGCAGCCGGACCACGCTTTAGCGCACTGCTGTCTGGGTCAGGCGTATCAGGGACTGGGGCAGCCGGATCGGGCGCGAGAATCGTACCAGCGGGCGCTGGAGCTGAATCCGCAGGATGCGCTTTCGCAGAAACTGCACGATTCGCTGAAGGCAGACGGAATCCAGGTCAGTCAGGCGACGCCCTGAGGGGCGCGCCGAGCGGACCGGATGTGACGGATTGGGCCCTGGCCGGGCGGCCGGGCGAAACGGTACCTCAGGAGGTGCTTCTTGATATTGGCGCGACGCTGCATACTGGTGCTGGTCATTCTGACGGCATTGACCGGAAGCGTCACGTATTTCGTCACGGAACCGGGACTCTGGGGGGTGTCCGCGGGAACGGGGCGGAGTCTGGGGTGGGCGGCGTTTGCCCTAATGACGGTTCTGAGCGGGCTGCTGACCGCGATTCTCTGGAAAGGGCTTTCGGCGTCGGTGGAGGGGATTCGCCAGCAGCTTTTGCATTTTGAGCGGGAAACCCGGATCGGGATGATCATGGTGGACCCGGAGGACGACCTGGCGGGACTGGCGGGGGGAATCAATCAGTACCTCACCTCCATCAAGGACCGGTTCGATTCCGCGCGAATTCAGCAAAAAGAGCTGGAGATTCAGGCGTCGGCGGCGGAGGCGGAGCGGCAGCAACTGGAAACAGTGATCTACAGCATTTCCGAAGCGGTACTGGTGACGGATGAATACGATGAGCTGGTGATGGCGAATTCGGCGGCGGGGGAACTGTTTCAATTCACGAACGCGCCGGAGGAGCGTCGTCCCCTCGAGGAGATTATCCACAACCCGACCCTGATTCAGTGGATTCGCAAGACGCGTCAGAGCCAGGCGCGGCATTCCTGCCAGATGCTGGAGATGCCGGAGCCCGGCGGGGAGAAGGTTTTGAATCTGCAGGTGGTGCTTTCGGCGGTGCAGGATTCCTCGCGGCAGTCGGCGGGCGTGGTGGTGGTCATCCACGATTTGACGCGGGAAAAAGAGCTGGCGGGGATGAAAAACGACCTGGTGAGCAGCGTTTCACACGAGCTGAAGACGCCTCTGTCGAGCATTCACGCCTACGCGGAGATGCTGGCGGACAACGAAGCGGGAAACGAGAAGGACCGTGTGGAGTTTTGCCAGATCATCCAGGAGCAGGCGCAGCGTCTGAACCGTCTGATCGACAACATCCTGAACATTTCGCGGATCGAGTCGGGGCTCTTGCAGGTTTCGTACATTCGTCTGGATCCGGCGGATCTGATCCGGGAGGTGGCGGTGACGATGCAGCCTCAGGCGAAGGAGAAGAAGATCGAACTAGTTTTGGAAACGGATCGGGGGCCGGCCTTCATCTGGGCGGACCGGGATATGCTGTTTCAGGCGTTGATGAATCTGGTGAGCAACGCGATCAAATATTCGTCCTGTCAGGGGACGGTGCGGATCCGGTCGTATTGGGCGGGTCAGGATACGGCGGCGATAGAGGTGGAGGATCACGGGATTGGGATTCCGGCGGAGCATCAGGGGAAGATTTTCGATAAATTTTACCGGGTTCCGCTGCATGAGACGTTTTCAGCGGGGACGGGTCTGGGGCTGAGCCTGGTGCGTCAGATTGTGGAGGACGTTCATGCGGGGACGATCACGCTTCGGAGCGAGCCGGGCCGCGGGAGCACGTTTACCATGACCCTGCCGGCGCAGGGGCGGCGGCCGGCAAAGCCGGAAGCGCGGAGACAACTTTCCCAATCCAGAGGAAACCGAGATTATGTCGAAGCAAAAAATTCTCGTGATTGACGATGAAACGCACATCCTTCACGTGGTGTCGCTGAAGCTGCGCAACGCGGGATTCGAGGTGATTACCGCGCAGAACGGCCGCGAGGGCTATGAGCAGGCTCAGGTGGAGCGTCCCGACCTGATCATCACCGATTTTCAGATGCCTCACCTGACGGGACTGGAGCTTTGCCGGAAACTTCGTCAGAATCCGGGGACGCGGGGGATTCCGGCGGTGGTTCTGACGGCGCGGGGATTCGATCTGGAAGCGGAGGAGATGAAGAAGGCGGGGATATTGATGTGTCTGAACAAGCCGTTCAGCCCGCGGCAGATCCTCGGGCTGGTGGAACAGATTCTGGCGGCGGAAACCGCCTCTTTGCCTAACGGAAGCGCATGAGTTCGGCTTTATCCACAACCGATTTTGACTTGTCGCCGGCGATCCTGAAGGCGTGCCTTGAGGTTCAGGGGCGATTGTTTGCCGGGGGGATCCCGTCGGTTCTGGTGGATCCCGGCGGGCGGATGCTGGGGAGCCGGTTTGAGGAACCGTCCGATTCGGCGTGCCGGTCGTGCGTGGAATTGTTTCGGGAGGAGGCGGGGACGGAACCGCGCATCTCCTCGGCCGGCCTGGCGGAGCCGGCGGTACAACCGTGTTCGCAGGGTCACTATTTCGTATCGGTTCCCATCCGGCATCGAAAAGAGACCCAGGCGCATCTGGTGTGCTGCCTGAAATCGCTTCGCTACCGGAAGACGGAGACGCTCGAATCGTTCTGCGGGCGATTTGCGCTGGACAGCCAGCTGCTGGTGGAGGCGGGGCTGAAGGACGCTTTGTCGCTTCCGGCGGGGGCGGCACTGCTGGACACGCTGGCGTCGCTGGCCCTGGACCAGTCGCTCCGGCATTCCGACGCGTGCCAGGAACTGGAAGATTTAACCCACTCTCTTTCCCAAAGCTACGAGGAAATCACGCTGCTTCACCGCATCAGCGACGGGATGAAACTGACGCAGAAGCCGCAGACGTTTTTCGCGGATATCTGCGAACACATCCGGGACGTGGTTCAGACGCAGAAAATTCTGATTTTATGGAACGAGGCGGATGCGATATCGGGGATTCCGCAGGTGGTGCAGACGACGGGGGAGCCTGTTCTTTCGGGGGAGGAGCTTTTGCTGCTGTGGAGCCGCACGCGCGCGGAAACCAGCCTGCCGGCGGGGATTCTGCGGGACAGCGCGGCGGGGAATGCCTCCTCGTGGGACTGGCCGGAATCCATCCGGAGCCTAGTGAGCATTCCGCTGCGTCGAAACGACAAGACGTTCGGGGCGCTGGCGGCGCTGAACACACTGGAGAAGCCGGACTTCGATTCGATCGACACGAAGCTACTGATTTCCGTTTCGAACGAGCTGGCGGTATATCTGGACAATTTCCGGCTGTACGGGGATTTGCAGGATCTGATGGTCGGATCGCTGCGGGCTTTGACCCGGAGCATCGACGCGAAGGATCCCTATACGTGCGGGCATTCGGAGCGCGTGGCGATGATCGCGCGGTCGCTGGCGCAGCAGATGCACCTGTCGGCGGAACAGGTGCACGAGATTTACCTGGCGGGTCTGCTGCATGATGTGGGGAAAATCGGGGTGAGCGAACAGGTGCTGCGGAAGCCGGGCAAGCTGCTGCCGGATGAATTTCAGCAAATCCAGAAGCATCCGCAGGTGGGAGCGAACATCTTGATGGGTTTGAAACCCATGTCGGAAGTGACGCGTGCCGTACTAACCCATCATGAGCGTTATGACGGGAAAGGGTATCCCTCGGGATTGAAAGGGAAAACAATTCCCCTGGCCGGTCGGATCGTGAAACTGGCGGACAGTTTCGACGCGATGATCAGCGCCCGGGTGTACCGGCAGGCGCTGCCTCTGGCGGCGGTTCTGGCGGAAATCCGGACGTTCAGCGGGACGCATTTCGATCCGGCGATCGCCGAGGCGTTCCTTGGCATGGACATCCCGAAACTTCTTGGGGAACTGGAGGCCATTCAGAGCGGTCCGGAAAGCGGGAATGGGGATTTGGGGAACTGGGAGAAGGGGAGCCGTTCGCCGCGTTTTTTTGCCGCCTCCAATTCCATTCATGACAGAGCGTTATAAGCCTTTATTCGGCGCGTCGGGGGCATGCGGTTTTTCGGGGAGAATTTATCAAAAATTCTTGCATATGGCATGAATCCAACTATACTTATCAGACTTTGACAGACGCCCTGAGATTGGCAGCTTCCGATGGGCGGGTTTGAAGGCTGGACGGGTAACTTTATGGATGCGGTCGGATTGGGCGGACGGGACGAAGAAGGCGGCCGGAAAAACGGGTAACTTGTTGCAGCAGAGGAAGTTATCGTTTGTCGGTTTAGGCGTGGATTTCCCGCGTTTGAGCCGATATAATAGATTTTTTATAAATTTATAACCGTTATAGACTTGTGTCCCGATGATTCGATTTAAGGTATATAATCAGGCCAAGCCTGCCGAGAGTCTCTCCCTGACGGGGACGTACATGTTTGCGCAGGATGAGATTCCCGTTCGGAGTCAGCTTCAGTATGCCAACGGGGAGCTGATCGGGACACGCAACAGCGAAACGGCGGCGGGGGTGGCGACGGTCTGGCCGGTGAAGGATTTCGGGGAGATTTTATTGCAGACCACGCGTCTGCCGGAGCGGTCGGCGGCGTATATTCTGAATGTGGAGCTGGCGCGGGCGAGGCTTCTGAAAATCAGCCAGAAGCGGGAAGACTGGGGCATGACGGACACCAATCTGACGGAGGACAATCACCAGTTGATCGACCAGTCGCTGGACGCGTTCGTGGATGCGTTGTGTTTTCTGGATCAACCGGAGAAAGCGTCGGTTCACGCGGACAAGTCCCTGACGCTGGCGATGCGCGCGGGGGAGGCGATGTCGCTGGCGCACGCGAAGTTTTTTCTGGACCGCCGGACCGCGACGCAGGGATTCGGGCGGCACAGTTTCGGGTGCACCTTCGATCCGAAGCGGATCCAGGACGAGTCGTACCTGAAGGCGATCCAGGACAACTTTCATTTTGTCACGCTTCCGATCAGCTGGCGGCAGATCGAGCCGAAGGAGCAGCAGCAGGATTTTTCGCTGATCGACGAGTGTGTCCGCTGGCTGACCAAACACCGAATCGCGATCAAGGCGGGTCCTTTAATCAGTTTCGCCCCGACGATGCTTCCGGACTGGCTGTCGATCTTTGAAAACGATTTTGAGCAGGTTCGGGAGATGGCGTTCGAGTACGTGACGGCAGTGGTGGAGCGGTACCAGCAGAAGGTGCAGGCGTGGGACGTGGTCAGCGGCCTGAACGCGAACAATTTTTTCAAGTTCAGCTTCGATCAGATCGTGGAAATGACCCGGTCGGCGACGATGGCGGCGAAGAAGGCGGCGCACCGGGCATTGATTCTTGTGGAGATCACGGAGCCGTGGGGCGAATATTACGCGACGAACCCGCGGGCGATTCCGCCCCTGGTTTACGCGGATGTGATTTGCCAGAGCGGGGTTCGGTTTGACGGGTTCGGGATCAAAATCCGGTTCGGGCGCGGGGCAGGCGGGATGCAGACGCGCGATTTTTTGGATATCAGTTCGCTGCTGGACCGGTTCGCGTTGTTCGGCAAGCAGGTTCATCTGTCGAGCGTGGGAGTGCCGAGCCTTCCGGATCCGCGTGACAGGATCGGGAACCTGGGGAATCCGGGGTACTGGCACGAGCCGTGGTCGGAAGCGGTGCAGGCGGAATGGCTTCGGTGTTTGTATTCCATCGCACTGAGCAAGCCGTTTGTGGAGACGATTACCTGGCAGGATCTCCTGGACGACGAGGAATCGGTCCTTCAGAACGGCGGTCTTTTGCGGAAAGACTATACGCAGAAGCCGGCGTTTGATGCGCTGGCGCATCTGAAGCGGGAGCTGATCCACACCAATCACAAAACGGCCAAGGAATAGGGCGTTTGGGGGAATTCCCTTTTACAGCACTGCGTGTTTAGTTCTTGATTCCCAAGGGGTTGCGCTTACAGGAAGATTCGCGGACGGCGTTCTCCCCGGATGGAGTGCTGTTTTTCGGTTTGGGGAGGGTCTTGTCAAAACCGGATTTTTCCTTTAGAATCGGTCTGACATTCGGGTTCCGGTTCGTGTCGATGAGGCGGATTGGAACTTGTTTCGAAATCCGAAACATTTCTGAGCGAGGCGTTTTTTCCGTGAAACGGTTCTATAATAGTCTTTGGGGATGGATCCTCAGCGCAGCGGTAAGCCGCCGAATGCGGGCGGAGGATGCCTCGATGCGACGGATGGAGTTTGGGGGCAGTACGCAGCGGCTGGGGTTTCGGTTTACGGAGCGGCTGCGGGACGCGTGGCGCAGGCGATGGATACACAAAACCAACGATAAAACCTAACGAACCCAAGTGAGTCTTCCGTGTGAAGATCCTGGTTGTCAAAGAAACGGCAGCGGAGGAAGTGCGTGCGGCGGTTCTGCCTGGGGACGCAGCGCGGCTGGTGCGTCTGGGTGCGGCGTTGGAGGTGGAGGACGGCATGGGGGAATCCATCGGGATTTCCAATTCGGAATATGAGCGAGCAGGGGCGGTTGTCTCGAAGGAGGGGCGGGGGGCGCTGGCGGGGGCGGATCTGGTGCTTCGCATAGGGGTTCCGGACCTGCCGGATCTTGCCGTTTTGCGGGAGGGGAGCATTCATATCAGCCTGATGGATCCCTTTGGGCAGGAAGCGGCGGTGCGGGAGCTGGCTAGGCGAAAGGTCAGCGGGATCAGCCTGGAGATGATTCCGCGGACGACGCTGGCGCAGAAAATGGATGTGCTCAGCAGCCAGGCGAACCTGGCGGGGTATGCCGCGGCGGTGCTGGCGGCGGAGCGGCTTGCCAAGAGTTTTCCGATGATGATGACTCCGGCGGGCACGATTGCGCCGGCGCGGGTGTTTGTCCTTGGAGCGGGCGTAGCGGGATTGCAGGCAATTGCGACGGCGAAGCGGCTGGGGGCGAGGGTGGACGCGTTTGACATTCGGCCGGAAGCGCAGGAGCAGATTGCCTCTCTGGGGGCGAAACCTCTTCTGGTGGATCTGGGGGCCACCATGCAGACAAAAGACGGATATGCCGGTTCGCTTTCGGAAGAGCAGCTTGGCCGGCAGCGTGAAGCCATGAGCCGGCAATGCGCGCAGTCCGACGTGGTAATCGCGACGGCGCGGGTATTCGGGAAACCGGCGCCGATCCTGGTCACCCAGGCGATGCAGGAGGGAATGAAGCCGGGGAGTGTGATCGTGGACCTGGCCGTGGAAGCGGGCGGCAACGTGGAGGGAGTGGAGGCGGGCAAGGAGATTGTGCGGAACGGGGTGCGGATTATCGGGATACCGGAATTGTCCCGTCGCGTGCCGGTGACGGCGAGCCAGATGTTCTCGAGCAATCTGTACCATTTTGTGGAACACTTCTGGGACAAGCAGACGGGTGGGTTTTCGCTTCGTCGGGAGGATGAAATTCTGCGGGGCTGCCTGGTTACCCACGGCGGGGAGATCGTGAATGAACGAATCCGGGAACGGTTTCGATAACCCCTACGTCCGGTCAGGAGCGTAAGATGGAAATGGATCGAAGTACACTGCCGCTGCTGTTTTTTGTGTTTGTGCTGGCGATGCTTCTGGGAGTGGAGCTGATCCGGAAAGTGCCTTCGCAGCTTCATACGCCTCTGATGTCGGGATCCAACGCGATTTCGGGCATTACGATCGTCGGGGCACTTCTGGCGTCGGGGCATCCGGCGGCGGGGCCGGCGGTGCCCGTGCTGACGACGGCGGCGATTACCGCGGCGATGATTAATGTGGCCGGCGGGTATCTGGTGACCGACCGGATGCTGAAAATGTTTCAGAAGAAAGAAACCAAGGAGAGGAAGCCGTGAATCTGGAATGGATTCGAGGGTTGTGCTATATCGCCGCGTCGATTCTGTTTGTCTTCGGTCTGAAGATGCTCAGTTCGCCCGGCACGGCGCGGAAGGGAAACGGGGTATCCGCCGCGGGAATGCTGATCGCCATTGGCACAAGTCTTACGGCCATGGAGGAGATTCGATGGGTGTGGGTTCTTGCCGGCGTGATTCTGGGGTCCGCGATCGGGATTGCCGCCGCACAATGGGTGAAGATGACCGCCATGCCGGAGATGGTGGGGCTGCTGAACGGATTTGGCGGGCTGGCGAGTCTGCTGGTGGGATGGTCGGAATTCCATGGTTCCTGGGCTTCCTTCGGGGAAACGGACGGCTTTACCCGGATCGCTATTTTTCTGACGGTGCTGATCGGGGGGATCACGTTTTCGGGCAGTCTGGTGGCATTCGGAAAACTGGCGGAACTGATCGGCGGGCGTCCGATGGTGTATCGTGGACAGCATTTGATTAATGGCGCGGTATTAGCGGTGACTTTGATCGCGGGGGTGATCTTGTGCGTTCAGAAGCTGGATATTCCCCGCGGAGAAAACCATTGGATGTTGTACGTTCCTCTGGCGAGCGTGGCGGCTTTGTCGCTGGCGCTGGGGGTGTTATCGACGGTCGGGATCGGGGGAGCGGATATGCCCGTGGTAATCTGCCTGCTGAACAGCTATTCCGGTCTGGCGGCGTGCGCGGCGGGTTTTCTGATTCAGAACACGGTTCTGATCGTATCCGGCTCTCTGGTGGGGGCATCGGGTCTTATCCTGACCCATATCATGTGCAAGGCGATGAATCGCTCTCTGGCGAATGTGCTGTTCAGCGGCTTCGGATCGGCCTCGGCGGGCGGCGAAGTTGTGTATCAGGGGGAAGTCCGGCCGATCCGCGCTGAAGATGCATACCTGATTCTGGAAGCGGCGCGGAGCGTGGTGTTTGTGCCCGGCTACGGGATGGCGGCGGCGCAGGCGCAGCATGCGGTTCGCGAGCTGGGTGACCTTCTGGCGAACAACGGAGCGGAGGTCAAATACTGCATCCATCCGGTCGCCGGACGCATGCCGGGACACATGAATGTGCTGCTGGCGGAGGCGAACGTGCCGTACGAACTTCTGGTGGAGCCTCAGGATGTGAATCCGACGATGGAGATGGTGGATGCGGCGATTGTAATCGGGGCGAATGACGTGGTGAATCCGGCGGCACGGGAAGACCCAAAAAGTCCGCTGTGGGGCATGCCGATTATCGATGTGGATCGGGCGCGGACGTGCATCGTGCTGAAACGTTCGATGAAACCGGGGTTTGCGGGAGTGGACAATCCGCTTTTCTTCAAGGAAAAGACGCGGATGCTGTTCGGCGACGCCAAGGCGTCCATCAGCGCGCTGGTTTCGCAATTTAAACCGTAGCAGACGGCGTACGATTACGAAACGGGTTATAGTTGGGGGAATGCCCTTTCGAGGGACCTTCTTTCGGGTCTTGCCAAACAGTCCTATCCTATTGCGGGAGCGAATGTTAGCGTTTTCCAGAGAGGGGTTTCGCGGGTCTGCCGGAATGGGGGAATGGCTTCGTCAACGGATTTGAGGGCAGGTCCGGAAATTCATGAAAAACCGACGTCCAAATAAGGGATTCCCTTATTTCCATCCTTTTTCCCATCGAATACATTCGTATATAGAATGAATCATTTGCTTGCGGAGGTGGAATGCCACCGGAGAGCGAATCGAAGGGACGGATATTACTGGGGGGTAAGAGTTTTATATTTTGACCGCGGTTCGGGGAGGGTCGGTCCGTCGGCGGATTCGGATGCGTTCGCGGAATGAAGAATCGGTTGTGAACCGTATGGATTTAAGGAACAGAATGATGCAGGTCAGCGTGAACGATGATTTGTGTGTCGGATGCGGATTGTGCGCGGAGCTTTGCCCGGAGGTATTCTGGATGAAGAACGATTTCGCCAAGGTGAAAGACAACGGAATCCAGACAGAACAGGTGGAACAACAGTGTCTCCAGACCGCGCTGGAGTGTCCGACCACCGCGATTCAAATCAAACCCTGACAAATTCGACAGGAATCCCTTTGGGGAAGGAGTGAACCATGAGTCCGATTGCCACCGCGCCGAGAACCCGAAAAACGTGCCTCGCTTCCGTCCGGCGGGAAGAAATGAAACGGAATATTCTGAAGCCCATTTCGTTTATTCCGCATCCCCGCTTTTCGCGAGCATCCCAAATGAAGGAAGTGCTCCAGCCGGTCCCAAGCGTAAAGTCTGACGAGAGGCTTTGCGCGGAAGACGAGCGGAAGCTGTTCCTCCAACTGAATTATTTTCGGTATAAACGGGAAAAAATTCGCCGAACCATTCTTCGAAACAAGGTGTGGGATGCGCAGAAAGCGAAGGAATTCCAGGAATGGGATTTACGGCAGAAGGAGCTTCGCGACAAGCTGGTGGCTCAAAACATGGGTCTGGTTCCGGCGATGGCCCGGTTTGCCAATCACAGCCATGTGGATTTCGAAGACCTGGTGAGCGAGGGGAATATGGCGCTCATGCAGGCCGTGGATCGGTTCGATCCATCCCGGGGATACCGCTTCAGCACCTATGCATGCCGGGCGATTCTCCGAAGCATGTCGCGGTATTCGAAGAAACAGTACCGATATTATCAGCGGTTTCCGGTGTCGCTGGAACCGTCCTTTGAAAAGGATGACCGGCAGGAGCGCCGGCGGTTCGATCAGATCCAGGATCAGGCCCATACGGTTCGGATGCTGCTGGGAAACCAAGACACCGATCTGTCGGAAACCGAGGCGGCGGTGCTTTCGATGCGGTTTCCCTTCACCGAGCATCAAAGGCCGGCGATGAAATTGAACGAAATCGGGGAAAAACTGGAATTGTCCAAGGAGCGAGTCCGGCAGATTCAGAACAACGCTCTGGAGAAAATCCGGCAGATGGTGAACCAGATCGCCTGAATCGCGCGGAATTCGGCATCGTTTGAGCGGGGAGACGAGAAACAGGATATTCTGGAAATGGGATCACACGGGGGATCGATGGTCTTTGTCAGGCGGCAGATGATGCAAAACCGGGAATGCAATCGAGGCATGCCCGGCTCTTTTGTTTGGCGCCGCCAATCCCGCGGCAATCCGTTTACTTCACAGGTTCGAATTCATCCTTGCTGGCGCCGCATTCGGGGCATTCCCACGTATCGGGCAGGTCTTCAAAGGCGGTTCCCGGCTGAATTCCATTGTCCGGATCGCCTTTGGCGGGATCATAGATATAACCGCACAGCGTACACACATACTTTTTCATACGGGTCTCCCGAAAAAAGGGGTTAAACGAGGCATACCATCGGCAACGAACCAATCCTATATCCGATTCTGTTTGATTTTGTCGGCAAGGGTTTTTCCGGCCTGTTTGCAGGATTCCAGAATCTCCGGCGTGGGCCGATACGGGCACTGGAGGTTTTCCAGAGCCGGCACCATGCCCGCCTGCTTGAGGCAGTCGGCCGCCTGCTCCACAGCACCGCCGCTCCAGCCGTAGGAGCCGAAGACCAAGGAGAGTTTGTTTTTGGTTTTCAAACCCTTGATATAGGTCAAAAAGGCCGCGACGGTGGGCAGCATGTTGTTGTTGAGGGTGGGGGAACCGACGGCCACGGCGGCCGCATCCAGCACTTCGGTTGCCAGTTCGGTGATGTCGGTGGCGGGGATTCGCAGCAGCTTCACGGTAATTCCCTGTTCCGAGGCGCCCTGAAAGACGGCCTTGGCCATGATCTCCGTGCTTTGCCACATTGTATCATAGATGACCAGGAGTTTGGGTTCGTGTTTGTATTCCGACCAGTCTTTGTATTTCGCCAGGATGTCCGGAATATGCCTGGTCCAGATCACCCCGTGGCTGGGACAGATGGTTTCGATTGGCAGAGCGGAAGCCTGCTGGAGCGTTTTGGCGACCACGCTGCCCAAGTGCATGATGATGTTGGCGTAATAGGTTTTGGCTTCGTACATGAGCTGGCAGTAATCGACTTCCGTGTCAAAGCGTTTGCTGGTGGCAAAGTGCTGCCCGAAGGCATCCATGCTGAAGAGCATTTTTTGGGCGGGCAGATAGGTGAACATGGAGTCGGGCCAGTGCAGCATGGGGGTGTTGATGAACTGGAGATGGTGTTTGCCCAGGGAGATGGAATCACCGGTTTTGACGACTTGAAAATTCCAGTTTCCGGGGTAATACTGGGAAAGTCCCAGCCGCCCTTTTTCCGAAGCGACGACGACGGCTTTGGGGGCCCGCTCGAGGACCCTCGCAATCCCGCCGGAATGGTCCGGTTCGGTGTGATTGGAGATGATGTAGTCGATGTTCGCCGGATCGATCCGTTCGGCGACTTTTTCCAGCAAATCATCGGCATAGGGCGCCTTGACAGCGTCAATGAGGGCGATTTTCTCGTCCTGAATCAGGTAGGCGTTATAGGTGCTTCCCCGCTGGGTGTGGTAGCCGTGCAAATCCCGGATGTTCCAGTCCACGTGGCCTACCCAGAAGATGTTCTCAGCGATTTGTATGCTTTTCATGGCGAATTCCGTCCTATGGAGGAATGGATCAGGATTTCGATTGTTTTCGGAGTGTTTCCAGTCCCTGCTGGAGCTGGTGGATATGCTGGAGTTCCTGCTGAATCAGCAGATCCACTTTTTCCTTGTATTCATCGAGAACGGTGTTTTTGAGGGCGGTAAAATAGGCGATGGTATCCTTTTCGAACTGGATGGCCAGTCGGAACGTGCTGGCCGGGGACTGGACCGAGGCCAGCAGTTTGGCGACGTCGGGATCGACATTAAAAACATGGGAGTCCGCCGCGGAATGGATATACGCCTTGGCCTGGTCGTCGAGATCCACGAAATGAATCTCGTCTTTTTCGCAGAATTTCTGCCGCCAGCCGGCGAAGAGTTTCTCATGTTCGGCTTCCTTTTCGGCCAGGTCTTTCATGACGGACCGGGTGAAGGAATCCGACGCGGCGTCGGCGGCCTGGAGGTAAAATTTGCGGCCGTTTCGTTCGATTTGTTCGGCCATCCGAAACACTTCCGCCAGACTGTACTGACTGGTCATCCTTCGCTCCTGTATCTCATTTTGGTTTTCCGGTTGTATTCCTGGGAACATTCCGGGCCCGTTCCCCGCCTAGCGGAGAAAATCCCCGCACGCCGGATTATTATAGGGAAGAAAAAGGATTTGGCCAAGAGAGAACGGGCGGTTTTTCCGGAGTTTTATAACCCGTTATGTCGCAAGAAATTGCGGCAATAGGGCGATAATCCATACCCGTTTGGTTTGAGGGGCGGTGTTTCGACGGGAGAAAAAGAAAATTGAAAATTGATTTTTCCATCGTAGCGGGGAATAATCCCTTAGATCACGCTTTTTCCGATCGGGAAAGGTTGCGTCCGGTTGTGTACGATGGACAATAATTTGGACCCTGTTTTTTACCCAAGGAGACAAAGAACGTATGGCACTGAAAGGCACGCAGACGGAAAAAAATTTATTGGCGGCATTTTCCGGCGAATCCCAGGCCCGGAACCGATATACCTATTTCGCGGGGCAAGCCAAGAAGGAAGGATATGAACAGATTGCGGCGATTTTCGAAGAGACCGCCAATCAGGAGAAGGAACACGCCAAGAGACTGTTCAAATTCCTCGAAGGGGGTGAAGTGGAGATTTGCGCGGCGTTTCCCGCCGGCGTGATCGGGAGCACGGTGGACAACCTGAAGGAAGCCGCCGGGGGCGAACATTATGAAACCACGACGATGTACCCCGAGTTCGCCGCGACCGCGGAAAAAGAGGGATTTGACGAGATTTCGCGGGTGTTCACGCGGATTGCGGTGGCGGAAAAGCGGCATGAGGAACGCTATCTGGCGCTGAAGAAAAACATCGAAGCCGGAAGGGTTTTCAAGCGGGAGAAAAACGTCCGCTGGGTCTGCCGGAACTGCGGCTATGTGCATGAAGGAACCGAGCCGCCCAAACAGTGTCCGGCGTGCGCCCATCCCCAGAGCTATTTCGAGCTGGAAGCAACCAATTATTAATGGCATACGAACAGAACCGTAACACCTTTTATTCGGAAAGGGGTTTGTGATGGCAAAATTACTGGAGATTTACAAATGTGAGGCGTGCGGGAATATCGTGGAGGTGGTGCATGCCGGAGCAGGCACCCTGGTCTGCTGCGGCGAAAAGATGAAGCTGTTTGTCGAAAACACAGTGGATGCCTCCAAGGAAAAACATGTTCCCGTCATCACGAAGATTGACGGGGGCTGGAAGGTCGCCGTCGGCAGCGTCGCCCACCCGATGGAAGAGAAGCACTACATCGAATGGATCGAGCTGATCGCCGACGGGAAAGCCTACCGGCAGTTTCTCAAGCCCGGGGGCAAGCCCGAAGCGGAATTCTGGATTGAAGCCGAAAACGTAATGGCTCGCGAGTATTGCAACATTCATGGTTTATGGAAATCCGAGGTGTAAGAATGATTCCCCAAAAAATGGAAACCGCGTTCAACTCGCAGATCAACGCCGAGATGTATTCGGCGTATCTGTATCTGTCCATGGCGATGTACTTTGAATCCATCCAGTTCAAGGGATTCGCCCAGTGGATGAAGGTGCAGTATCAGGAAGAGATGATGCACGCGACCAAGATGGGCGATTTTCTCCTGGACCGGGGCGGACGGGTTCTGCTTCAGGCGATCGAGGCCCCCCCAACGGAATGGGCCTCCCCCGCCGCTGTGTTTGAGAACACGCTCAAACATGAAAAGAAAGTCACGGGGCTGATTCACGATCTGCTGAATAAAGCCGTCGAGCTGAAGGACCCGGCGTCGCAGATTTTCCTCCAGTGGTATGTGACCGAGCAGGTGGAAGAAGAAAAGAGCGCCGAGGAAATCCTGCATACCCTCAAGCAGATCAAGGACGCCCCCGGAGCGATGTTCATGCTGGACCATCAACTGGGAAGCAGAACGTTTAAATCCTGAAGCGGTTTCCCCCAACACTGGATTTTGGAACCGGCTGTCCCCCTGGAGCGACCGGTTTTTTTACGGATCTTCAAAACGGGCAAACGGTTTCGCCATTTCCGATATTCACTGGAAACGGGATCCCTCGGGTATAGAATAGTATCGGTTCGAACGTTTTTAGCAGCCGGCGAAAAACAGTCTCCAAACCAGCCAGAGGTTGTCTATGAAATCTCTTTTTCGAATCGCCATAATCCTGTCGGGCGCGGCTATGATTTTGTCTGGATTTTCTGTTTCGGAGGTTCTGTCAGATCCCCCGCCCTGGCCCTGGAAGGACGCCGCTCCGTCGGGCAAAATCGGGTATATTCGCCCCGAGGCGCCTTCGATTCCCGTTGTGCCTCCGCGGGGCGAACGATATGCGGACAGGGTTCCCGACACCCCGGACCCGGCGGAACTGTCTGCGCTGGCGATTCATGTTCTGACCGGCGCGGTGAATCCGCGACAGGATTATGAGCAGTATTTTTCCGTGTATATCGGCAATCCGTTTCGTATGGCCCATAATTTCAGCGACTGGTGCACCCCGAAATTCATCGAAGCCCTGGCACTGCTGCGAACCGTCACAGGCAGCGATACCATGCCCCAGGTGGATCAGGTCTGGCAGGATGCAATCCTGAAATCCATCGGGCCCGACGGGCTCTACTATTTTCCCATTGCGGGGAAACCCTGGTATGGCAAGGAGCTGTGGTGGGCCAACGGAATTGCCCGTTCCGACGGATCGGTGTTCACCGTGGAGAAACCGGACCCTGAGAAAATGAAGGATCTGGATACCTACGCCTTGGGCCGCGGGCACTCTCTGATTGAGGAGTCGGGTATTACGCAATTTACGCATCCGCAGCCGGTGGGGCGCATCATCAAGGTTCTGGCGATTTATTATCTTCGCGACGGCAATCCCCTGTGGAAACAGATGATGGAAACCATGGTGGGTCGAATGGAACAGTTAGCCGTTAAAAAGGGGGATTATGCCTATTTCCCCGCCTATCTTTATGAGCCGAACGCCAGATTCAATCCCGATGACCCCAAAGCCGCGATGCCGCAGGGAATCGAGGGAGAAGAAATCAGCGGCCGTTTCATCCGGGCGTGCGCCCTGGCGTACCGGCTGACCGGCAGCAAGCGGGCGCTGGAATTGGCCCGGCTCCTGACGAATTACATGCGCTATCACGACGATTATTATGGCAAGGACGGCGAGTTTACCGGCAACCGTCATTTTCACGGACACACCAATTCCCTGCTGGGCATGCTGGAGTATGCCCATGCGGCGGGCGACCGGGACCTGCTGGAGTTTTGCCGCAAGAGCTTCGAGTGGGCCCAATCTCCTTCATCCGGATTCGGTCCCGTTACCGGCTTTGCACCCGAAAAAGCCGAGCCGGATCGGCCTTCCGCGGAAGGCTGCGCGGTGGGCGACATGATAGTCCTTGCCTGCAACCTTTCCGCGTTTGGCGCGGGGGATTATTATCCGGATGCGGAACGATGGTTTCGAAATTACTTTACGGAAATTCAACTGACGGAATCCAAAGCGGAGAATCTGGTCCGGCTGGGACGCTCAATGGGGCCGAAATCCCTTCTTTACAACGAGACCGACGATCAGGTCGCCCGACGCAATCTGGGAGCGTTTTCGGGCTGGGCAGGCGGCAACGAATGGTGGGTCGGGACCGAGGGCTCCGACAATCTCATTATGCACTGCTGCACCGGCAACTGCGCCCGCGCGCTCTATTTCGTCTGGAGCCATGCGCTTCAATACAAACAGGGCGAATTGAAAATCAACCTGCTTCTCAACCGCGCCTCCCCGTGGGCGGATGTTTACAGCTTCATTCCGTATCAGGGCCGCATCGAAATCAAAATCAAACAAGCCTGTTCCCGCGTGCTGGTTCACGCACCCGAATGGATTCCCGCCGGCAGTTCTGAAATCCAAGCCACCGTCGATAACAAACCGCATTGCCTCACCTGGCAGGATGGCTATCTGGACGTGGGCAAAATCGGCGCGGGCTGCCGCATTGTCATCACCTGCCCCATCTCCGAAAAAACAATCACTGAAAAAATGGGCCGCGAAACGTACACTCTTCTTGTCCGGGGCAGCACCGTTGTATCCATCGATCCGCCGGGCCGAATCTGCCCCCTCTTTCGGCGTGAATATCTGCGGGAGGACCCGCCCCGCTGGCGAAATGTGACCCGTTTTGTCGCTGCCCAAGCCATCGATTATTGATCAAAGCGTCCGGTTCTTACTGCCCTGTGTATTGCCAGACCGAGGTATGATGCGAACCGATGATTACAGAAGCAGGGCCTGCTGCAGAACGGCGGTAGCGACTCCCCGGAGCAAGGCGTCGTCCCCTCCCCGCGCCGGCAGGAGGTCCACATGGCGGGAAGCGTGGTCATAGACCTCCTCGGTCATGGTTTGCCGGATTGCCCGGATCCAGTAGTTCATATCCTGTCGGCAGACATATCCGGCGAGGATCAGGCAGTCGGGATCGTACAAATTGATCGCGATGGCTGCGGCCCGGCTGAGCATGTCGGCAACGAACGCTCTGAGTCGCAGCGCGTAGGAATCGTTTTTCCGATAGGCGTCGGCCCATTTTTCAATCACCCGTTCGGGAATGTCATCCTTTTGCAGGTTCTGGGATAAAACGCTTTGCACGCCGTCGGCCAGATCCTTTCGAATCCGCCTGGCCAGGGCGGGGCCCGAAATCAGTGCTTCCAGGCATCCTCGATGGCCGCATCCGCAGAGAGGCCCATCCGGTTCCATGACAATATGGCCCAGTTCACCGGACCGGTTCGTCGCGCCGTGGAGGAGCTGCCCGTCGAGAATGACCGTTGTGCCGACTCCGTCGGCGACGTTCAGATAGAGGATATTTTTCGGCGTGTCCCGGGAAGGAGAAATCTCGGCGAGGATTCGCACGCGGGTGGAATGCACCGAAACGGGACAGGCGAATCTCGCCTGCAGCAACGAACGGAGTTTGACATCTTTCCACCCCAGCGGACTGGACAGCTCCACATCCCCCTGGCGGGAAATGGAACCGCTGAGGGTAACTCCGATTCCGATGAGCCTGCTTTCTTCGATGCCATGCCGGCCGATGAGTCCGCGAAGATTGATTTCCAGGGTGTTGACGATCCGCGCGGGATCATGCCGGGGATCGCCGGGACATTCGATGCGTTCGACCATGCCGCCGGAAAAATCAAACAGCGCAATGGGGATTCGGCTGGGGCTGATTTCCACGCCCACCATGTATCTGCCCATGGGATTGATCCGAAGGAGGACGGGTTTTACCCCGCGGCGGAGGCTCTGGCCTGTCTCTTCGAGGATCAGAGCTTTTTCCCGCAGTCGGCCTACCACATAACTGAGCGTCGAGCTGCGAAGGCCCGTCAATTCGCTCAACTGAACCTGGGAAAGCTGTCCATGCTGCACCAGCTTGAGCAAGACTAGTTTTTCGTTTCGGATTCCGCCTCGCTTGGATATCATGGGATTCGTTATAACTCAATATTTGGACTATTTCAATAAATTTTATTAAAATCGAAATAAAATTATATAAATAATTATATGATAATTACTTATACTTCGTTAATTTCACTCTTGATTTTTCTATTTATTTGTGATATAAGTAATTATCTCAATTATTGAGTAAATAAATATGAATAAAAACCAGAACCCTTTGTTTCCTGATTGGCAGCGTATGAAACGGAATGGCCACATGCCGGTAGAGGGTATTTTCGCGGTATTGCTGATAGCCATGCCGCTGGTTTCTTCTGTTTGTTCCCAAATGCCCTCCAGGGCAATGGAATCGAATGATGGAACGTACGGCATCTGTGCCTATGGAGCGGTCGGCGACGGAACAACCCTGAACACCCAAGCGATTCAGGATGCGGTGGATTCCTGCTCCCGGAACGGCGGGGGCAGAGTGGTTGTTCCGCCGGGACGGTTCCTGACCGGGACGATTTTCCTCAAGAACCACGTGGAACTGCATTTGATGCAGGGGGCGGTTCTGCTGGGCTCGAGCCGGCATGCGGATTATCCGCGAATTCCGACGCCTGCGTATCGGTCCCATAAAGATGCCCACGGCTTTTACGCCCTTCTCTATGCCGAAGGGGCCGAACAGATCGCCCTGACAGGACAAGGGACCCTTGACGGCCAGGGCGGGATGCAACAACCAAGACCCGAGGGCAAAGGAGACCGCGACGGGCGGCCCCGCGCGATACTGCTGATTTCCTGCAAAGAGGTTCGCGTGGAGGGCCTGCATCTGCGGAATTCCGGCAGCTGGATGCAGCATTATCTGAATTGCGAGGATGTCCAGATTCGCGGATTGAACGTGTTCAATCACAGCAACCGCAACAACGACGGGCTGGATATTGACGGCTGCCGGCGGGTTACGGTGTCCGATTGCATTCTGGATACCGACGACGATGCGATCTGCCTGAAAAGCACCGGCCTGGCGGCGGCGGAGGATGTGACGATATCCAACTGCGTGCTGAGCAGTCACTGCACCGCGATCAAGGCAGGCACGGAATCGACCGGCGGATTCCGCCGGATTGTGTTCAGCGGCTGCACCGTCAGCCCGTCCGCCGTGAAAACCAAATTTTACGGGATGCCTCACGGGAAAGTCGGGATCGAGCTGGAGATCGTGGACGGCGGGACGCTCGACGGGGTAAGCATCAGCGATTTTACGATGGCGGGCATGGATATTCCGTTTTCCTTCCGGCTGGGCAATCGCGCCAGGCCCCATACCGAAGGGGCGACGGTGTCGGGGGTGGGCCATTTTCGCAATGTTGTGATGTCCAACATCACCGCAACGGCATCCGGCAAGATTTGCTCCTCGATCTGCGGCATTCCGGGATACGCAATTGAAAACATCTCCCTGCAGAATATCCAGTTGTTCAGCCCGGGCGGACAGACGGAAAAAGATCTCGTTCGCCAAGTTCCGGAACTGGAGGCGGAGAGCCCCGGGGGGCACATGTTCGGCAATCTTCCCGCTGCGGGTCTGTATATCCGGCACGGCAAACATATCCAGATCCAGGGGCTGCGCATGGGGGTACAGAATCCCGATGCCCGCTGGCCGCTGTGGGCAGACGATGTGCAGGGGCTGGAAATACGCGGCGTCCGCTGGACGGGACCCACTTCCGCCAAGGCGTTTCTCGCCGCCAGGCAGACCAGCGAGATTCAAATCGATTCGCCTCCGGGCTGGAACGGCGATCTGGTTCAATCCGTAAACGAAAAGGAAAACTGAATCATGATGAAACTGGAACGATATTCATTTGGCGTCGGGGACCGGTTCGGGCATCAGGGTCGGGCTCAGCTTCAGGCGATGATCCTGGCGGAACAGGCGGGCGTTGTCATCACCCCCGTGTGGAACAAATCCCACCGCGAGCACAGCATCATCCATACCGCGCCCGCTTCGGTGCGCCGGGAGGCCGACGCCGCTGTCAAGGCCCTAGGCTGGAAACACACGTACCACGTGGACGCCGACCACATCAGCCTGAAAAACGTGGACCTTTTCATGGAGGCGTCGGATTTTTTTACGCTCGACGTGGCGGATTTCATGGGAAAGCCCGCCGATCCGGCCGATGTGAAGGCTTTTGTGCAGAAACACAAAGGCCTCACCGGGACCCTGTCGATCCCCGGGATCGCCGAACCTCTTTCCATTTCCGAGTCCCAGATCGAAACGATAGCCAAGAAAGTCCTTCTGGCGGTGCGGGAAGCGGGCCAGATTTATCGAACCATCGAGTCGGCCAAGGGAAAAGGCAATTTCATCACGGAAGTGTCCATGGATGAAACCGATCTGCCGCAGACTCCGGTGGAGATGCTTTTTATTCTCGCGGCGATTGCCGACGAAGGCATTCCCGCCCAGACGATCGCGCCGAAATTCACCGGACGGTTCAACAAGGGCGTGGATTATGTCGGCGATGTGAACCAGTTCGCCAAGGAATTCGAGCAGGATCTTGCCGTTATCGCATTTGCGGTGAAGGAATTTCATCTTCCCGAAAATCTCAAGCTGAGCGTTCATTCCGGCAGCGATAAATTCTCGATTTACGCCCCCATTCACAAGGCGCTGAAACGATTCCACGCCGGGCTGCATGTGAAAACCGCCGGCACGACGTGGCTGGAAGAAGTGATCGGTCTTGCCTCGGCCGGCGGGGAGGGGCTGAATATCGCGCGGACGATTTATGCCAACGCCCTGGGGCGGTTTGAGGAGCTTTGCGGCCCTTACGCCACGGTGATCGACATCGACAAAAGCAAGCTACCCGCGCCCGGGGAGGTCAATACCTGGTCGAGCCAGAAATTCGCCGATACGCTGCGGCATATCCAAAGCCGGCCAGTTGATCCACGTGGGGTATACTGTGGCCGTCGAGCTGGGAGACGTTTATCAGAATGCTTTACAAACCTACGAGAGCGTCATTGCCGCCGGAGTCACGGAAAACATCTGGCAGCGCCATATCAAGCCCATTTTTCTGGGATACTGACATTTTATCCACCCCCGTTATTGAAGGAATGAATCATGAATGATCTGTTTAGCGTGAAGGACAAAGTGATAGCGATTACCGGCGCCGGCGGCGTTTTGTGCAGCGAAATGGCCAAGACCCTCGCGGCGCGGGGCGCGAAAATCGCGGTGCTGGACTTGAATGAAACCGCCGCCCAGACCGTCGCCGACGCGATTCACAAATCCGGCGGCGCCGCGGCGGCGATCAAGTGCAACGTGCTCGACAAGGCCAGCGTGCAGCAGGCTCACGACGCCATTCTTGCCAAATTCGGCCGCATCGACGTTCTGATCAACGGCGCCGGCGGCAATAAAAAAGAGGCGACCACCAGTCCCGAAATGTGCTTTTTTGACATGCCCGCCGATGCCCTCCGGTTTGTTTTTGAGCTGAATTTCATCGGCACGCTGCTTCCCAGCCAGGTTTTCGCCAAAACGATGGCGGCCGCGGGTTCGGGGATCATTTTGAACACTTCCAGCATGAGCGCCTTTCGCCCGCTGACGAAAATTGCCGGCTACTCCGCCGCCAAAGCGGCTGTCAGCAACTTCACGCAGTGGCTCGCCGTGCATCTGTGCCAGAATTACTCGAAGGCCATTCGCGTGAACGCGATCGCTCCGGGATTTTTCCTGACCGAACAGAACCGCTTCCTGCTGACCGATGAAAAAACCGGCGCTCTGACTCCGCGCGGCAAGAGCATCATCGACCACACCCCGATGGGGCGATTCGGCGATCCGGCCGATCTCGACGGCGCGGTGATCTGGCTGCTCAGCGACGCCTCGAAATTCGTCACGGGAACGGTCATCCCGATTGACGGCGGTTTCGCGGCATTCAGCGGCGTTTGAGAAGGATATAATCCTGTAGATGGAGTCGCGAACGCGAATGAGGACGGACCAGGTTATGACACATCCGGCACAGCCTTTGATGGATTTGAAGAAATCGAACGATTTTTTCGTGGGAATCGATTCCGACGGCTGCGTGTTTGACACGATGGGCATCAAGCATCGGGAGTGTTTCTGCCCGATGCTGATCGCGTATTTCGGCCTGCAGCCCGTCGCCCACGCCGCCCGGGAGTGCAAGGATTTTGCGGATTTGTACAGCAAAACCCGGGGGGCAAACCGGCACAAGACCTCCGTCCGGATTTTGACGGAGCTGCTGCCTTCGCATCCCGAGGTCCGGGAGCGGAATTTCAAGGTTCCCGCCTTTCCGTATTACGAGCAATGGGTGAACGATCCGCAGAGCCTCCTGAGCGACAAGGGCCTGGAACAAGCGATAGCCGCCGCGCCCAATGAGGAAGCCCGCAAAGAATTCCGGCTGGTGCTCACCTGGAGCAAACGAGTGAACGAGCTGATTAAGGAAGTTGTCAAGGGGATACCGCCGTTTCCTTACGTGCGGGAGAGCCTCGAAAAAATCCGGCGAACCGCCGATATGATTGTCTGCTCGCAGACGCCCACCGAAGCGCTGGTTCGGGAGTGGCAGGAACACGGCATCCAGGATTATCCGGCGGTTATTGCCGGTCAGGAAATGGGCACGAAGGCCGAACATCTGAAATATGCCTCGCAGGGCAAGTACGCCGAGAACCATGTCCTGATGATCGGCGACGCCCCCGGCGACCTCAAGGCCGCCCAGGCGAACCGCGCCCTGTTTTTTCCCGTCAATCCCGGACACGAAACCGCCTCCTGGAAGCGGTTTTACGAGGAAGGCTTTGACCGATTCATCCACGGCACGTTTGCGGGGCCATACCAGAACGGCCTCATTGCCGAATTTGAAAGTTATCTGCCCGAACACCCAAGCTGGTAAGGAATTGCCATGTTATTCTATAAACGCGGAAGCGTAACCGACATCATCACGAACGACGATTTAAAAAAGGGGCTGTTTGAAGCGCTGGACCGCATCGGCGCGAAACAGAAAGTTCTCGCCCTGCCCCCGGACATCACGCGGTATCACTCGCGCGCCGGCATACTGACCGCCATGGCGTGGGAGTATTATCGCGAGCGGCTCACCGACATTCTGCCGGCACTCGGCACGCACTTTGCGATGACCGAAGCGGAAATCCGCAAGATGTTCGGCGATGCCGTTCCCCTTTCCCTTTTTCGGGTTCATGACTGGCGGAAAGGGCTTGTCACGCTCGGCGAAGTCCCCGCCGAATTCGTCAAGGAGGTCAGCGAAGGCCGTGTCGATTATTCCTGGCCCGCGCAGGTCGATACGCTTCTGATCGAAGGGAAATTCGATCTGATTCTCTCCTTCGGCCAGGTGGTTCCGCACGAAGTCGTCGGGATGGCCAACTACAACAAGAATGTTTTTGTGGGCACCGGCGGCGCCGAAGGCATCAACAAAAGCCACTTTCTCGGCGCCGTTTACGGCATGGAGCGCATGATGGGCCGCGCCGACACCCCCGTCCGCAAGGTGCTCAATTACGCTTCGGAACATTTCGCCAAAGATATGCCCATTGTATATGTGCAAACCGTGGTGGGTTCCGACGCGCAGGGCAATCTCGTGACCCGCGGACTCTTCATCGGCGATGACATCGAATGCTTCAACCTCGCCGCGGAGCTGTCTCTGAAGGTCAACTTCCAAATGCTCGATAAGCCCCTCGATAAAGTCGTGGTGTATCTCGATCCCCATGAATACAAGAGCACCTGGCTGGGCAACAAGAGCATCTACCGCACGCGGATGGCGATGGCGGACGGCGGGCAGCTCATCGTCCTGGCGCCGGGGCTTCGCGAATTCGGCGAAGATCCGGAAATCGACCGGCTGATCCGGAAATACGGGTATGTCGGCACGCCGAAAATCCTGCTTCTCGTGAAGGAAAACGAGGACCTCCGCGCCAACCTCAGCGCCGCGGCGCACCTGATTCACGGCTCGTCCGAAGGCCGCTTTACCATCACCTACTGCCCCGGCAAAGTCAGCCGGAAAGAAATCGAATCCGTTCATTTCGAATACGCCGATTTGAAAACAATGATGGCCCGCTACAATCCCGACACCCTCCGGGACGGATTCAACACTCTGCCCGACGGCGAACAGATTTTCTATATTTCCAACCCCGGCCTGGGGCTCTGGTCGTTCAAAGATCGTTTTAACCGGTAACCGAACGTTTATTTTACAAGGAGTTGATTGATCATGTCGAAAGCTGATATGGGTTTGATCGGGTTGGCCGTGATGGGGGAAAACCTCATCCTCAACATGGAAAGCAAAGGATTCACCGTCGCCTGCTTCAACCGGACGGTGTCCAAGGTCGATGATTTTATGAACGGCCGCGCGAAGGGCAAAAAAATCATCGGCTGTCACAGCATCGAGGAACTTGCCGCCAACCTCGCGCGTCCCCGCAAAGTGATGCTCATGGTGAAAGCCGGCAGCGCCGTGGATGACTTCATCGACCTCGTCCTGCCCCACCTCGAAGACGGCGACATTATTATTGATGGCGGCAACAGCCACTTCCCGGATACCATCCGCCGCACCCAGTATGTCGAGAGCAAAGGCAAACTCTACATTGGCACCGGCGTTTCCGGCGGGGAAGAAGGCGCCCTGACCGGCCCTTCCATCATGCCGGGGGGAAGCCCCGCCGCCTGGCCCGCGGTGAAACCGATTTTCCAGAAAATTGCCGCCAAGACCTCCGCCGGCGAGCCCTGCTGCGAATGGGTCGGCGAAAACGGCGCCGGACATTTCGTGAAAATGGTCCACAACGGGATCGAGTACGGCGATATGCAGATGATCTGCGAAACCTACCAGATGATGAAGGAAGGACTCGGCATGACCAATACGGAAATGCACGAGGTCTTCAAGGAATGGAACGCCGCCGAGCTGGACAGCTACCTGATCGAAATCACCCGCGACATCCTCGGCTATAAGGATGAGCAAGGCAAGGAAGTCGTCGATCTCATCCTCGACACCGCCGGGCAGAAAGGCACCGGCAAATGGACCGCTGTCGCGGCCCTGGATGAGGGCATGCCCCTCACGCTGATCGGTGAAGCCGTTTTCGCCCGCTGCCTCTCCGCAATGAAGGACGAGCGGGTGGAGGCGAGCAAGGTCCTCTCGGGCCCCAAGGGCAAATTCAAAGGCGACAAGAAGCAGATGATCCACGATCTGCGCAAGGCCCTTTACGCCTCCAAGATCGTCTCCTACGCCCAGGGCTACCAGCTCATGCGGGCCGCGGCCAAGACCTACCACTGGAACCTCAACAACGGCGGCATTGCCCTGATGTGGCGGGGCGGCTGCATTATCCGATCGGCCTTCCTCGGCAAAATCAAGGAAGCGTTTGACAAGAATCCCAATCTGGTCAACCTGCTGCTCGATCCGTTCTTCAAGAACGCCGTCGAGACCGCGCAGGAAAGCTGGCGCCGCGTCGCCGTGGCTGCGGTCGAACTGGGCATTCCCATGCCCTGCATCACCGCCGCGTTGGCATACTTCGACGGCTACCGTACCGCCCGGCTGCCCGCCAACCTCTTGCAGGCCCAGCGGGACTACTTCGGCGCGCACACGTACGAGCGCGTCGATAAACCCCGGGGCCAGTTTTTCCACACCAACTGGACTGGACGCGGCGGCACCACCTCCGCCAGCACCTACATTGCCTAAGCGGAATGCCAATCCGGTTTTTGCTTGCTTTGCAGAAGCCGCTTGAAAACAATATGGCGGTGAGTTCGCGATTCCATCGGCGGCTCACCGCCGTTTTTTATTCGGGAACATCGATGAAGAGTCTGATTCTGAATGCCGCCGGCTCCGACCCATCCCCCGTCAATCGGATGGTGCAACGGTTGTCCGACATTCTGGAATATCAGCTTGGGCAGGATCATTGCCAGACGGAAACCATTTCTCTGCGGGAGAGGAACATTCGTCATTGCCTGGGGTGTTTTTCCTGCTGGGTGAAAACTCCCGGACGCTGCATCGTGGAGGATGACGAGCGGGACATCGCCGCCAAAGCCGTCCGTTCGGATATTCTCGCGGCGGTTACGCCCGTGGTGTTCGGCGGTTACGGCTATGAGCTGAAAAAAGCCCTCGACCGGATGATTCCCACCATTCTGCCCCTGTTTACCCTCGTTCAAAATGAAATCCACCACAAACCCCGTTACAATCAATACCCCTCCTGGCTGATTCTGGGCGTCCAGGAAAGTCCCGATGATAAAGAACGCGCCGTCTTTCAAACTCTCGTCCATCGCAACGCCCTGAACGTTTACTGCCCTTCCTTTGCCTCGGCGGTCTTCACCCCGGGGGAGGAGGAGTCATCGCTCGAATCCAAAATCCGCTCCCTGATCCAAGCTCTGGAGGCGCAGGCATGATTTCCGCACCCCCTCGCGTTCTCCTGCTCACCGGCAGCCCCCGCATCGGGAAAAGCAACTCCGAATCGCTGGGGCTTTATCTTCTGGATCGGCTGGCCGAAAAAGGCTGGCAAACGCAGCATTTTTCCATCCTCGCCCGCGAAGACTTCGAAACTCTGCTGCAACATATTCTCGATGCATTCGCCCTCGCCGATCTGATTGTATTTTCCGGCCCTCTCTATGTGGATAGCCTTCCCGCCGCGGTCATTCCCTTTCTCCAGAAGATCGCGGAATTTCAGAGCCGCTCGCCCGGCGAAAATCCCAAACAATTCACCGCGATTCTCAACTGCGGTTTTCTGGAAGCCTTTCACAACGATGTCGCGATGGAAATCCTTCGCCTATTCGCCTTGCGGGCAAACCTGCACTGGTGCGGAGGCTTGGCGATGGGCGCGGGAGAACTCATCGACCAGAAATCTCTCCCAAAATCCTCCCGTCTCTGCCGCCATGCCCGATCCTCTCTTGACCTTGCCGCCGAAGCTCTCGATCAAAAGCAGGATATTCCCGCCGAAGCGATCCGGCTCATCGCCAAAGCGCCGATTCCCCGCTGGATGTACGTTTTCGTCGCCAATCTCTGGTGGCTCGGAAAAGCCTTCCAAAACCGTGTTCTCCTCCGGCTCCGATCCCGGCCCGACAAAGAATAATTTCGCTACCGGAGGCAGGGAACGGGGATATCTGAAAAATTCTCCCAATCCTGCCGTCCATTCAGAACACCGTTTTTTTACTTTTCCTCGCCCAGCGGTCGAATCCAGATGTTCCGGTATCGAACCGGAGTTTCATGTTCCTGAATCACCAGAGGCAGCGCATCGGCATGGGGATGATATTTCGGAGGTTTCATGTGGGCGGTTTTGCCCCGAATTTCAAAATGATCCTGAATCAGCACCCCGTTGTGGAAGAGCGTGATTCGAGCGGGGCGAAGAACCATACCGTCCTTGCGGAAGGCGGGCCGATGAAAAATGATGTCAAAGCTTTGCCATTGCCCCGGTTTTCGGCACGCGTTCACCAGAGGGGGATTCTGGCCGTAGATGGCACCCGCCTGCCCGTCGGGATAGGTCCGATTTTCATAGGAGTCCAGAACCTGAATTTCATACTGCCCCATCAGAAATACCCCGCTGTTGCCGCGCGTCTGGCTTTCCCCTTTCGCTTCCGCGGGCGAAGCCCATTCCAGATGGAGCTGGCAGTCTCCAAACGACTGCCGGGTCCGGATATCCCCGATTTCCGGTATCGCCTCCATATACCCGTTTTCCAGCTTCCACGGCGCCGGCCCGCCCTGAATCGATTCCCATGCGTCCAGCGTTTTTCCATCCAATAAAACTATAGCGTCCGAGGGTGCATCTCCCGGCGTCTCCGATGGCGTCACCACCACCGGCTGGGGGCGATTCATATCGTGCGGCACCCATTTCGGCGCAGAGCTTCCGCCGGAAGTTATACACCCCGCTCCCGCCAGCAGAACAGCCAGTCCCGATAATCCGAACGTCTTACGCATCGCAGCACCCTCCAAAAACGTTTTGTACCATTTCCACTCAGAAAGATCCTTTGTATTGTATCTGTCGCTTACAAGTGATTTCTGTTTTCGTTTTTACTATTCCGCTTTAGGCTCTGTTATGCTTTTCTGAAAAACGATGGTTTTGGAAACCTATTAATAAAATTCGATGGCGTAGAGTTTTGCCTGGCGCATCTGGAATCGCAGGCGGATTGGTTTGCCTTGGCAAGAGAGGCTCTCCTGCCCGTTCCAGCGGACCGGAAAGGCCAGGCTGTCGCCGACCATCGTGTCGGTCTGTTCAAACGACCTCTCGTCGATATCTTTTGATTTGCCGAGATGCCGGACGGCAACCTTAATATAGCCGGTGGGTTTGATCACGGCGTTGATGCGAATCCGGTCTGCCGGGGGGATGACGGCGACCGTGGAAAATTCCCCTTCCTCATCGCATTGCAGGGCAACGAGTCTGCCCTTGGGCCAGGTTGCCCGGCCTCCCACGCCCGTCAGTCCGGGAAACAGACCCTTGCGAAATTCGAGATTCCGGCCGGGATATTTGTGGGGGATGGGATTGCCGCTGTAGGCCAGGCACCATGTGTTATCGGGATATTCCAGGAGGTTTCCGGTGCAGAAAACGTATCCGCCGTCATTTTCACCGGGCAAACCGCTTCGCACGACCGGTCCTCCGGGTACTTTTGACCATGTCCAGCCATCGGCACTGGACCAAAGCCAGATATCGCCGCCATCGGATTCGGTTTCCCAGAGCCAAGGGAACATGACATGATTGTCGGGGCATCCCGGCAGGGTGGTTTTGCAATTGTTGTACCAGACATGGCTGGGCGGTTGGTCCGCTCCGGTGCTGATGACAATTTCGGGCGGGCTGAAATGTCGAAAATCGCTGCTGAGGGCGCGTCCGATGGAACGGCGTCCGGTGCCGATCCAGGAGGTATCGTTGTCCGGCTCGCCGCGCCGCAGCCGCTCGTTCACCTGCCAGGCGCGGACGTAGGCGACATATTGTTTCAAATCCGTGTCGTAGTAGCAGGTATTGGCGGTGTCGGCGTGCTGGATCATCAGCGGTTCGGGCAGCACATTCCAATGGATCCCGTCGGGCGATACGGCGCCGAAGACGGCGAACACGCACCGGTATCCGCTGATGTCGGGCCGGCGGGCCATGGTGTCCGCCTCGCCCGGATATTTTTGTACGAAGGCGTTCCATTCCTCCTCGGTGATCAGGCCCAGATGCAGCATCTTGTACCGTTCTTCTTTGGAACTGGGATCGACGAAGACGCATCCGCCGTGATAGCCCCGCGTCAGGCCGTTGACATCTCCGCGGTACACGATGCTGTTATTCTTGTTTCCGGCGTATTCAAACAGTCCGAGATCGGGTTCGTGCCAGGTTCTTCCGTCGTCCGACTCCGCGTAGGCGATATGCGAATTGTGCCCGGGCAAGATTTTGTCCTTCGTGCTGAACGGTTCGGGCTCGGGACACGGTCCCACTTCATACCACGCTTTGTATTTGCCTTCGTCAAACACCTGGGCAACGCGTTCGGAGCAGGGAACTTTGCGGGCCGGCTGCGCCACCAGGCGGATTCCTCGCGGCATGGCGCTGGAATCGAATCGGGCCGGCCGTGTCCCGTCGCCTTTGAGCCAGCCAAGCTGCGTTTTCTGTTCATCGGTCACATCGGGATCGAACTGCACATCCCAGCGGAACTGTCCGGGATGAACATATTTCCAGCTGGTGAAATAGATGGCATTACCTTTCAATTGAACCGGTTCGCCGTAAAACCGGCTGGTTTGCGCCCCGGCGGGATGGAGGAAGATCCATCCCCACAACAACACGATGGTCAACGGACAGCCAACCCGAAACAAAGTGCGTACGGTTTTGTGATCATGTTTCATAACGGTCTCCTTGCTTCTTCGATCATGGCATACAGATTTTCCTGCGGGGTTTCACGGCCGACCTGATCGCCCGTGCCGACGATGACCCGCGGATTGCCTTCAAAGGCCTCGAGAATTTCACGGACCTCGCGCCGAATATCATCGGGCGAACGGCGGATGAGTGTTTCGACGGTATGCACATTGCCGTTCATGGTTGTTCGGCCCTTCAACAGGTTTGCGACGCGGCGAAGCCCTTCCAGACCAACAATATCCCCTCCCGGCGGCCGTTCGAAGGGACAGACGCAATCCACACCCATTTCCGCGAAATCGGCTACAGTTTCCATGCATTTGCCGTGAAAATGGATGTGAAGCAGCCTGCCCTGTTGGTGCAGTTCCTCCGCGACGGCGGCAATTACGGGTTTGTCCCATCGCCGCCACATCGCTGGTCCGATCAGGCTGTTGCAGCTCCAGACGCATCCGATGCAGAAACTTTCAAACGGAGTCCGCTCACACAAGAATCGGGTTTTTTCAACCATGTATTCGATGTATCGCCGCTGGAGAGTTTCAAACCGGGAGGGATTTTCCAGAAGGTCGAAGATGCCCTGTTCCAGGCCGCCTTCTCTAGCGGTGGCGTAAACATCAAAGAACGGCAGTCCCAGCCAGACCTCCAGGAGGTAACTTTCGCCTACATCCTGCCAGGCGCGATTCATGTTCGCTATGTCAATGGTTGCCGGATCCGGCATGGCCAGATGCAGCCACGCCAGCAGATCACGGTCAGGCTCTTTAATCGGCCGTTCGACCGTCCAGCTTGGTTCGTGCCTGTCGTAGCGATGTCGCGAGCGGATGGTTCCAAAGGGGGTTCGGATTTCCGTGCGTGTTTCCAGGCAATCCGGATGGATCCAGGTTTCAGTCTTTTTGACATCCGCATCGGGGGGCATGCCGTCGCTCATCACAACGCCCCAGCCTTCGCAGCTGAATGTCTCGAACGCGTGCTTCAACCCCAGATGAAACGGAACCTCCCGTTCGAATTCGATCATGTCAACGCCCATCAGTCTGGCCGGAATATAGTACCAGAATTCCGGCGCCACGGCGACACGGTCATTGGGAATGCCGCGGTAGGCATGGAGCATTCGCTGTTTAGGTGTCAACGCGTTCATCTTACAGCCGCCATGGAATTTCGATTGCCCGGCCCTGAGAAGCGCTTTGGCCGATGGCTTCAATCAGCTCATCCACTTCATAGCCGGTGATTCGCGACTGGGACCCCTGCGTTCGATGGGCGATATTTCGGCAGAAAAAGGCAACGGCCCGGTCAAACGGAGAGACCGGATCAAAGCGGTACTCCGTGGTATTGCCCTCTGTATTGTCATAATGTCGAAGCAGAGAAGCCTTCCGGTCCGGCTGGTCCCACATCGCACTGAAAATTTCGAGAGTTCCTCTGGTTCCGACCAGTTCGATTCGCTCATCCCAGCCATCCCGCAGGAATCCGATGTATTTGAGCGGATGGGCGACGGCGTCCAAATGGGCCACGCCGTTTTGCGTTTCCAGGATCGCCGCGGCGTGCAGGTCATAATCCCGGTCCGCGGGGGTATGCAGATTCGCGAACACGCGGCGGGGCCGTCCCAGAAAAAACAGGATCAGATCCAGCAGGTGGCTTCCCCCGCAGACGAGAATTCCGCCGCCATAGTTTTTCCGCACGGCGGACATTCCCGAGGGGGGTGTGTGGAAAAATCCTCCCGGGGGATTCGCGTTCCACAGCTCGCCCCACGGCTGATACGTTCGAATATGCATGGAAATGATCTGTCCCAGATTTGGCAGGAGTTCCTTTGCCTTTTCGACGGCGGTGATGAACCGTTTCATGTAGGAGGTATAAAAAATGGTTTGTTTTTCTTCCGCCCGGCGAACCACTTCGAGGGCATCGGCGGCACAGGTTGCCAGCGTTTTTTCACAGATCACGGCTTTACCGCTTTCGATCGCGGCCAGACAGATCGGTTTGTGAACGGAGGAATTGGCGGTCGCAACCATAAGATCTACGTCGGGATCCCTGATAATTTCGCGATAATCGCATGTAACGGCGGCGCTGAATTTTTGCGCCCAGGGCCGTGCCGCCTGCTCATTCAGGTCGCACACCCATTTTACGCGGACGCCCGCCTTTTCCAGTCCGGAAAAATGAAACCGTGCGATATTCCCGCATCCAATCACACCGGCTATGAGATTCATGATTTAGTTCCTCGATAAAGGCTGCTCCTGCTGTTTGAGAACGGATGCCAGAGCTTCATGCCACAGCTTCGCCATGTACCGGACGCCCTGGACATTCGGATGGACCGGATCGTCGCCGTACCATCTGGTTTTTTCCGTCGCGTACGCCTGAAAAAAATCCGGACCGGGAGAAAGATTCATTTTCTGAACCAGTGTATCGATTTCAAGGCAGTATCCCTTGAGGATTTCCGCTGCTCCATCGAAGTAATCGTAGCAGGGTTTCGCCACGAAGATTTGATCCGGCTTCGCGCCACAGGTCTGCAAAAGCATGTTCACCAGTTCCCGCAGGCTGGCGGCAAACGCCTCTTTGGGTATCTTCGCCCGCTCATCATTCACACCCAGATGAATCAGCCAGACCCGGGGCTTCAGCAATCTCATGCGTTCCTGCCATTTCGCATCCTGCCGCATCATCGCTAGTTCCGTTTCCAGCAAATGAGTTTCGTGTTTTTAAGTCTTTGTAATATCGCA
>CAZOTP010000002.1:0-40081 GCA_964582655.1 uncultured Pirellulales bacterium
CATCATTCACGCCCAGATGAATCAGCCAGACCCGGGGCTGCAACAATCTCATGCGTTCCTGCCATCCCGCATCCTGCCGCATCATCGTTAGATACCCTTCGGCGGTGATTCCGCCAATTCCCTCATTGGCGATGAAAACCGGAGCCTGAAGGGATTGAGAGAGTTGATCGTTCAAATCCGTCATCCAGCTTTCCAGACAATTCACCTTCTCCGGATGATGAATGGACAGGGTTGGACCGAACTGCGGAAAGTTGCGGCCATCCTTCGAGACAACCTCCGCCGGAAAATCCTGATTGGAAAGATGTTCGATGTCCCTCTGAAACGCCCGGCTCCAGTATCCTTCGGTAATGCTGTCGCCAATGGCGCAAACGACCAGGCCGATCCCAATTCTGTCGATTACAGAACGGCTGATCGTATTTCCTCTGCCGTCCAGAGTCCGGACCTCCAGTGCATATTCCCCGGACGGCAAATCAGCAAAAGCGGCGGCGGGATGATCTGCCGAAAGGCACTGTTCTCCCACGCGCCGGGATCCGCAAGAGAGGATAATTTTTTTCATTGCCCGGGGAGAACCATCCGCATTTGCTTTAACGTCCAGAGTTCGGCTGGATTGGATATAGGGAATGATATAGGTTCCCTGAATATCCGGAACGGCAAGAAAAAGAGAATGTTTCTCCATATCCGCTCGAAACACTCCATTGCCGATGATTACATCGGGAGAGTCACTCGCCAGGGAGCACGATGGTTCAATCGTGTGTTCGCGACCGGCGGAAAAAGAACCGCATCCCGCGAGAAAAAGAAAAAATCCTGTCCCGATTGTGATTCTGACCGCAAACCGGATTGTCAGTCCCTTCGCAAAACGGGACTCGTTGCGGACTGGTTTGGATTCAGCCATCGGCGGCCCATTTTTCTGTTGAATGACACTCAATACTTGCGTGATACCCATTGTAAACTCGATACTCTATGCGGATCCAACGGAATTCCGGGTAATCCGGCGAAACGTCCAGCCCAGCTGATCCGGTGAAGTTTTGCCGAGGAAGCAGCTGACCAGATACGCGGGGAGAAATGTAGCCGCTAAACCAAGGGGGCAGGTCCAGAGAAAACTGATATCGGTGTAGAAGACAACATAGAAGGTCAGACACGGCCCGATAATGCCGCCGCAGAGAACGCCCCAGGAATTGGCCCGGCGGGTGAACATGCCCAGACAAAACAGGGCGAAGATCGGACCGACGAAGAGGCCGTTGACGCGGTTCAAAATGACGTAGAGTTCACCCTGCCGTCCGACGTTGGAGGCCAGCAGCGTCGTTGCCAATCCGAGGGCAACGGTGGCCAGACGCGAAACCATCACATCCCGCCTCTGCGTGGTTTCGGAATGAACCTCTGTCTGATTATTGCGGGAGCTCCGTTTATAGAAGTCGGAAATCACGATGCCGGCACAGGCGTTGATTCCGCCTTCGACGCAGGACAGGCTGGCGGCCAGGATGGCGGAGACCACCAGCCCTTTCAGGCCGATGGGGAAAAACTCCCCGATAAACGCGGGGAACACCTGATCCCGGGCCAGTTCATTTCCGAAACCGGTTTGTTTGACATAGGCAAACATCGCCAGTCCGATGAATCCGAGCACGATCATCCAGGCGGAATCCGTGGAGGCATTGATAAAAAAGGATTTAGCGGCTTCACGTTCGGACCGCGCGGCGGCCAGCCGCTGCACCATGATCTGATCGGAGGTGTACGCGGTCATTCGATACAGCAGGCTCGAAAACACCAGTCCCACCAGGGTGATGTCGGTGCAGAAAAAGGTCCGGAGGTGTTCCCAGGCGCCGACGGGATCGGCTGACGAAGGAGTTGCGACAAACCACCATCGACCTTCCGCCGATGCGTCGGCAAAAACCCGGCGCCAGTCACCGGAGAGATTGGACATAATGACGCCCACGGTTACCGCCAGGCCGACGAACATAATGATAAACTGAAGGACCTGGGTCCAGACGACGGCGCGGAATCCGCCCAGCATGCAAAATACGGTCACGGTTACGCCGACGACGGCGACAACGCCGACCAGGGGGATTTTTCCCCGGGAGACGGAATGAATCGCCAGGCAGGGGACATACAGTGCCGTTCCCATCCAGCACAGCCGCCAGAAAATAAAAATGACGGCCGAGAGGGTTCGTATGCGGCCGTCAAAGCGGTTTTCCAGATATTCATAGGCGGAAAAGAAATTGAGGCGGGTGTAAAACGGCACGCAGATGCGTGTAACATACACATACAGCACCAGCCAGAGCAGCGAAGGGATGACCACCAGAATAAACCCGTATCGCATGACGGCGGAGGGCTGGGTGAGGTAGTCGGTTCCGCTGTTCATGGCGGCCATGAGAGAGATTCCCAGCGGCAGCCAGGAGAGGCCTCGCCGTGCCTTGAAAAATTCGTCGATGGATTTCTGCCGCCCGGAAAACCAAATCCCCAGAAAGGTCATTCCCAGCAAATAGACGAGAATAATGGCGATATCGACGGCGTTCATGGATTGTTCCTTATGCAGGGGATCGCTTCCAGGGCAAACAGACGAGCATGGGTCAGCTCAACATCCAAACGGAAGACCGGAATGGTCAGTGAGACGGCGTCGGTTTTTTCGCCGCGGGGAGTATTCCAGCGGACCGGCAGGGCCAGAGAGTCGCCGGTGACCGGTTCCATATCGGAATAATCATATCCGAGCAGCGGTCGGCCGTATTCATCGCAGATCCGAACGCGGATGCTGCCCTTCTGTGCCTGGGCGTTGAGAGTCAGCCGGAATGTGCCGTCCGGCGGGCAGCGGAACGGCGCAGTGAGAAGACGGCCGGGCTGGTCGCCTTCAGCGCCTCGGGACACAAAGCGGTCGCGGGGCATCTTCGCCAGGCCCAACTGCCGCCAGCGATCGCGTTCTCTTTTATGCCCCAGTTTATACCCGCCATAATACACATACAGTTCCTCTCCCATCGGCAGCACGCTACCCACCCAGGTCATGGCGCGGTCCCAGGTGTCGGGTTTTGGATTGCGGTCGAAGAAGATGTCGTCGTGGCGCTGCCAGGAAACGCCGTCGCGGCTGGTCGCCAGGGTGGTGTATCCGATGCCGTCGAAGTCGCCGCCGGGTTCGACGGGTTTTTCATCGTGCAGCATGCGGACAAACGTAATCATCAGGGTTCCGCGAACGAGAGGCTGGCAGCAGGAGTAAAATTCCAGCAGCCCTTCATCGCGCGGTTCGGGAAGCATGATGCGCCAGGGGCGCCGCCAGTGAAAGAAATCCTCACTGGCGCTCATGGCGACGAGGCGGCGAAAATAATGGCCCGCGCGGGGACCGGGGATGTAGTTGTCTTCCGGAATCGCGGTGCTTTTGAAAAAGGCCCCGTAGCGATTCCGCAGCGGATCGTAAAATACCGTTATGATGTCGCTGGCCATCAGATGAAACCGGGGGTCTCCTTTTTTATAATACGGAATCACCGGATTATCGGGGTATGGCGTCCAGTGAATTCCATCGGGGGATGTGGCGACCCGCAGGCCGCGGTTTTCTTCTTCGGGTCCCTTTTCGTCAGGACCCCACCAGGCCAGTTTATACCGCTGCGCCGGATTGGGAAAATTCGGCCCTTCATCGAGCACTTCGGCATCAAAACCGCCAGGAATGAACAATAAACGATTGTCGTCCCCAAAGATGCCCAACGACGGAGTCTGCCACTGAATGCCGTCTTTGGATTCCGCATAGGCGATGTAGGCGTCTTTCCCGATGCCGTGATTATACCACATGCGGAATGTTTGCGTCTGTTCGTCCTTCAGCACCGTCAGATAAGGCTGGGTGGTGTGCTGCTGATAGCCCAGAATCGGCTCTTCCAGGAACCGATCGGGCGAATGCGTCTTTTTGTCCAGGTGCGCCGATTCAGCGATGAGGTAATCATCGATGAACAGGTGGGGACCGGGGTACAGATCCACCGGTTCCAGCGCCGGTCTGGTCTGCACGCTGTAATTGGGAATATGGGTCGGCGTCCAGACCTGCGGCTCGGCCGCCGCATGCGATTGGAACCAAACACTGTTCATCAAAACTATCCGCCAAACGATTTTTGGAAACCGGAATCTGTTTTTCACGACTGCTCTCCTGAATTAATGGTTCATTTTTCCTTCATTTCGCCACCATCGGACTTCATAACTGCCATGTTCGGCGCAGGCGGCGATATCCGGCCGGCTGTCCCCATTGAAATCGGCCAGAATCACCTGATTGGCGCTGATCCAGTTATCTTTGAGAATATGTTTGATCCATTTTTCACGGGGATCGCCGGAGTTTTCCAGCCAGACGACACGGCCGGGCGTTCGCCAGGATGTGGCGGCGACGTCGATATCGCCATCCTGATCCAGATCGCTGGCAACCGCTTCAAATCCGTCGGGAAAATCCCTGTCGATGATGTGTTTTTTCCATTGGGCTGCGGCCGGATTGCCGTCGTTCTCATACCAGACCACCTGATGGGTGTGCATGCGATCCTGATCGGTGGGAACGCCAAGTTTTTGCTTGAATTCCGGATCGTTGAGGTTGGCGGGCAACCCCAGCGCCAGAACCACGTCCAGATCACCATCTTTGTCGATATCCACCGGTTCGCCGTGCATGGGACGCGGGGAAACCGCATCAATAATATGCCGTTTCCAAGGTGCCGATGCCGGTCGGCCGCTGTTCTCGTACCAGAGAACCGTTTTCGCGCCCGTGGCCGTGACCAGCAGGTCCGGATCGCCGTCGCTATCCAGGTCTCCCGCGCGGATGTTTCTTGCCTCGACTACATTCGAGTCAATCGTGTGTTTTTTCCAAGGTTCCTCGCCGGAGGCGCCGGCATTTTCGAACCAGGCAATTTCATTCCCCAGCCGCCAGCCCGTTCCGGAAACATCCAGATCGCCGTCGCCGTCCAGATCGACCAGGGCCACATCGTACGCCCCCGGCAAATCGGTCGTTACGACATGACGCTGCCAGCGTTCATCCGATCGGGGGTTCCCGCTGTTTTGAAACCACAGGATCGAACCGAATTTGTTTTCCACAATGACAACATCGGGCCGACCGTCGTTATCCGTATCCCCAATGGCATGGCGTTCCAGCCGTTCCGGCTCATTCTTCTGGATGTAATGCCGCTGAAAACGTCCCAGCCCATCGTTTTCAAACCAGTACAGGCTGTATGGCGTTTCCCCCGTACGATAATTAATGCAATCGGAGCTGGTCAGATCGAGATCGCCGTCGCCATCCAGGTCTGCCGCCGCAATGCCGTAGGCATACGCATATCGATCCGCAATTAAATGTTCTGAAAACCGGATGCTTTTTTGGAAACATCCTCCCGTCCCCCAAAAAAAGAGAAGGCTCAACACCATCCCAGCCGCCGTCCGACAAATGGAAACACCTTTCTTCAGAATACGATGATTCTTCATGGCATGTTCCTTTGCGAAAAAAGCTTAACATTTACCTCAATAATTGGTAAACGACTGATCTCCGCGATGAAAGTGAGGCGGCTCGGTCATGTCGGCGGGGTGTTCCGAGGCGGCCCGGCGGCTGAATTTTACGCCGATGCCGGGCTGATCGGGCACCGTCAGACGCGTACCGTCCAGCCGGAACGCGCACTGGAACACATCCGGCAGCATTTGGTGAGGCGGAAACACCACCTCCTGCGGCCCGGCGTTGGAGCAGGCCAGGTCCAGATGCAGCGACGCCGCCGTGCAGACAGGCCCCAGGGGATTATGGGGCAGAATTTTGATGAGATGGGTTTCGGCCATCGCGGCGATTTTTTTCGCCTCGGTCAATCCGCCGGCGATGCAGATGTCGATGCGGGCGTAGTCGATCAGTTCCTCCTCAATCACCGTTCGGAAATCCCATTTGTTCGCCCACTGCTCTCCCGCCGCCAGGGGAACGTTCGTATGTCGGCGAATGTGGCGGTAGCCGTCGATATGCTCCGAACGAATCGGATCCTCGACGACAAACAAATTCAATTCCTCCACCTGCCGGCAGAAGCGGATGGCTTCGGGCGGGTCGAGCCGGGCATGAAGGTCCACCATCAGTTCCATATCATCTCCGATGGCGTCCCGCACCGCGCGGAGACGATCGGCTAGCTCCTGTGCCATGCGTCGAGGATCAAATAAATTTCCTTCGGCGGTCGGGCCGATGCGAAAATATTTGTGGCCGCTGGCCCGCGCGGCCTTGGCCAGCAGGACGGCTTTTTGAATATCCGAAACGCCCGAGGTCATCTGGTTCAGGCAATCCTGGGTCTGCGTATCCGGCGAACTGGTCAGATATCCCGGCATCAGAAAGCATTGCACGAAATCCCGGCAGCGGCCTCCCAGAAGCTGATAGACCGGCACACCGAGCTTCTGCCCCAGGATATCCCACAGGGCTATGTCGATTCCGGCGATCGCCGAGCCGATCAGCTTATCCGCCGGGTAAAATCCGCCGCGGAACATCCGCTGCCAGAGGTGTTCGATCCGCAGAGGGTCCTCGCCGATCAGCCACCGTTTCAGATGCTCCACCGTTCCGGCAATCGCCTTCCATCGCCGCTGCAGGCCCGCCTCGCCGACGCCTGTAATTCCTTCATCCGTCTCTACGAGGATGGGGACCAGCGTCCGGCCGGGCGCCTGCACCGGGATGCATTCGATGTTTGTGATTTTCATGGCTCGTTCCTGATTTGAAACCGCTTTCGTTCGCCGGGTATCTCAAACACATCGGGGTTCACCACATACGCGGGCCGCTGGCCCTGTAAAACCTGCACGGCATTGTCCACCGTGCAGTCGAATACCGCATCCACTCCTTCGATGGCCCGATTGCCCATATGCGGCGTGGTAATTACGCTGGGCAGGCGCAGCAGCGGGCTTTCTTTGTCGGATAGCGGATCATCCATTGCAATGCCTGCAATCAATCCGCTCATCACTGCTTCGGTCAACGCCGCCTCATCCACCAGTTTCAACCTTGCCGCATTAATCAGATACGCCGTTTTTTTCATTCGAGCCAGTTCCCGCCTTCCGATCATACCTGTTGTCTGCGGATTGAGGCGGACGTGCAGACTGACAAAATCGCTCCGCTCCAGAAGCTCCTCCAGCGAAACCCGTTCAATCCCGTGCCGATGTACAAAATCAGCATCGGGAGAGGGTTCGGCGGCGAGTATCTTCATCTCGAAACCGGCGGCCCGCCTCGCCACGGCCTTGCCGATATTGCCCAGGCCGACAATTCCCAGCGTTTTCCGCCATACGCTCACGCCCATGCCGCGGTGGTAATTTCCCAACCGGCATTGTGAGTCAAAATGGGGAATCTGCCTGGCCGCCGAGAGAATCAGTCCCCACGTTAAATCTGCCACAACCTCGGCGCCGACGGGGATCGGGGCATACGTCACCAGGATCCCAAGCCGCGTCGCCGCTTCCACATCGAGCCAGTCATAGCCGCTGGCAGCGATGGAAATCACTTCGAGGTTCTTCGCCTCCCGCATTTCCTGTTCACTGGGCCTTTCGCGCAGATTGGAAGGCAGAATCACTCCGGATGCATCTGCGAGGATGTCCCGTATCTGGGATTCCCGAAGGATTTGAAATTCCGGCCGCGCCACGATTTCCACCGGCAGACGGCTCAGCCTCTGCTGATGCGATTCCAGCACCTCCAGACAGGTGGGATTCAAAATGACCAGACGTTTCTTCATCCGAACGCCGCCGTTTGAATTTCGATGAATTCGTGTAGTCCTTCGATGCCGCCCTCGCGGCCGAATCCCGATTCCTTCATCCCGCCAAACGGCGCTTCGGGGGTCGGACCGGTTCCGGTATTCAGACCTACATGCCCGAACATCAGTCGTTTCGAGATTCGCTCCAGCCGCCTGGAGCTGCCCGAAAAGACATACGCCGCCAGTCCGTAGCAGGTGTCGTTTGCTTTTTGAATCACCTCTTCCTCCCCGGAAAATTCCGAAATCGCAATCACCGGTCCGAATGTTTCTTCCTGAAACACCTGCATGCCGTGATGGACCCCTGCCAGCACTGTTGGCGGGTAAAAGCAGCCCCAGTCCTGCTCGGGTCGGTCGGCGACTCCGCCGGCCAGCAGTCGGGCCCCCCTGCTTACAGCATCCTGCACATGCTGGGCGACCTTGTCCAATCCTTCCCGGTTAATCAGCGGACCGATCTCCGTCTGCGGGTCCATTCCATTGCCTGTTTTCATCCGCTTTACGCGATCCGTCACGGCTTTTTCGAAGGCCTTCGAAACCGCCTGATGCACATAGACCCGATTCGCGCACACGCACGTCTGGCCCGATCCGCGGAACTTATTGCCCATCAGTTCATCCGCCGCCCGCTCCAGATCGGCATCCTCGAACACGATGAACGGCGCGTTGCCGCCTAGTTCCAGGGACAGCCGCTTTACTCCAGCGGCACTGTTTCGAATCAGCTCTTTTCCGATTTCCGTGCTTCCCGTAAAACTCAGGATGCGAACCGCCGGATGCGAGTACAGCGCCTCGGCGATGGGCCTTGCTTTGCCGGTGATGGCGTTGATTCGGCCCGGCGGAAAACCGGATTCCTCCAGCAGCCGGCACAGGGCAATTGTGGAAAGAGGCGTCAGAATCGACGGCTTGATGACCACGCTGCAGCCGACGGCCAGGGCGGCGCCGAGTTTTTTGGCCAGCATGCCCAGCGGAAAATTCCACGGCACAATCAGACCGGCGACTCCGGCCGGTCGATACCGCACCTGCCAGCGGCAATTTTTGACGGTCTTTTCCAGCGAATAGCCGTGAACCGTTTCCAGAGCTTCGGCAAAAAAGCGGAAAAAGCCGATGGCATACTCCACTTCGCCGATTCCCTGCGAAATCACCTTGCCATGCTCCAGCGTGATAATGCGGCCCAGTTCTTGTTTCCGCTTTTCCATCCGATCGCACAAATCCAGCAGTCTTTGTTTTCTCAAATCCGCCGGCTCCTCCCATCCGACCGATTCGGCCGCGCAGGCAATGGCCCGATCCGTTTCCGCCCGGCCCATGTTCGGCACCCTGGCCAGTTCCTCGCCCGTGGCGGGATTGGTCACCGCCAGAGCGGTTCCCGAATCCGCACCGGCCCATTGCCCGCCAATATAGCCGAGAGTTTGCTGGAGGATTTCTGATTGAATCATGCGTACACCTTTTCGATTTCTTCGAGAACCGCATCGGCAATCTCGACCGTCTTCTGTCTGCCTTTCTGCTGGGGCACTCCAACCCCCCGGGCGAGGGCGCTTTGGACCGCGGAACGGATCGCATCTGCGGCCGTGTTTTCTCCCAGCCATTCCAGCATCATCGCGGCGCTGAGAATCGCGGCGATGGGATTGGCAATTCCTTTTCCCGCGATATCCGGCGCGCTGCCATGGACCGGTTCGAACATCGAAGGAAAGACCCGGCCCGGATTCAGATTGGCGCTGGGGGCCAGCCCGATTCCCCCCGTGATGGCGCCGGCGAGGTCCGACAAAATATCCCCGAATAAATTCGACGCAACAACCACGTCAAACCCGGCGGGCTGAAGGGTAAAATTCATCGCCGCCGCATCCATGTGCTGCCGGTCCGCCTGCACCTGGGGATAATCCTTTCGTACCGACTCCAGCACATCATCCCAGAGCGTCATGCCATACCGCAGGGCGTTGGATTTGGTAATCAAAGTCAGATGGCCCCTTCGCTTCTTCGCCTGTTCGAACCCGAACCGCACGATTCGCTCGATGCCTTTTCGGGTGTGAATGGAAGTTTCGACGGCTACTTCCTCCGGCGAACCGGTCTTGAACCGCCCGCCGCAGGCGACGTATTCGCCCTCGGAATTTTCCCGCAGAATCAGGATATCCACCGGACCGGGGCTGGCCAGCACCGACGCCACACCGTCATACAAACGGCAGGGACGATAACAGATGTACTGATCGAATCGCTGGCGAATTTGAACCAGCGGCGCCAGGGTGATATGATCGGGCAGACGGGACGGATATCCCAGCGCTCCCAGAAAAATCGCATCAAATTTCCGAAGCTGATCCAAAAAATCATCCGGCACAACCGCGCCGTGCCGATCGTAATAATCGCATCCCCATGGAACCGTTTCGCCGTCCAGACGAAACCCGCCGTCTTTTTTCTGAATTCGTTCCAGCACGCGAATCGCCTCTCGAATCACATCCACCCCGATGCCGTCCCCTGGATATATCGCGATTCGGTGCGTCTTCATGGCCGGTCCCCCTTCGCACGGACACTTTGCAGGACCTGCGGCCAGACGCGGCTCAAATCCATCACATCCCCGGCAAAAAACGCCAAGTCGCACCCCGCTTCCACCGCCGATTCCAACAGTTTGCCCGGCCGAACCAGTATGCCGGCGTGTTTGCCCATCCGTTTTGCCGTGCGAATGCAATCCAGCGCCGTTTTTATTAAATCCAGATTGTCAAATTCCCCCGTGCATCCCAGCGCTGCGGAGAGATCGCCCGGCCCGATAAAAATCCCCGACAATCCTTCCACCGCGCAGATGGCCTCGACATTCGCCGCCGCCTGGCGAGTCTCTATCTGCGCGAATACATGGGTTCGGTCATTGGCCTTCGAAAACGCCGTTGTACAAGGCTCCAGCCCGAATTCCACGCCGCGGCTGCGGTTATTGAACCCCCGCTGTCCTAGAGGGGGAAATTTTCCCCATTCCACCATCTGCCTGGCCTGCTGGGCGGTATTGACCATCGGGACCACGACGATACCCGCCCCCACTTCCAGCGAACGGAGAATATATGTCCGCTGAAGCTCCGATACGCGGATCGTGGGGACCGCCCCGCCGGCCTGCGCCGCCAGGCAGAGCGACTCCGCCTCCCGAAACGTAGTCGAACAATGTTCCATGTCGATCCATACCGTATCAAATCCCACGCGCCCCGCCAGTTCTGCCAGCATGGTCGAACCTGAATATAAAATCGCACCCCGCACCAGTCGCGGCTGCCCCTCTTGATTCACAAACAGATCGTTCTTCATGTTCATTTGATCCTGCATTATACGGACAAGATCCATTTTGGAGCAAAGGTCCCCTCTTGAATCTGCTCCTCGATTCCTTCTCCCAGATTTCCGATATGATCCCGCATCAGCCGCTCCGCTTCTTCCTCCCGGCCCTCCTCGACGGCTTTCAACACCGCCAGGTGCTCCTGGAGAATCGCTTCCGCGCTTTTTTCCTGTCCCCGGATTATCTTCCCCAGCACCCAGAAATTCTCCGAAAGCCGCTGGAGCATCCGGTTGCCCGAAATCTCGATCAGCCTCTGATGAAACAGCCGATCCTGATAGGCCCACTCCTCCTGCCGATTTTCCTGCGAGAGGGCATAGATCGTCCTGGCATGATCCTCAAGCCGGCGGATTTGCTCTCTCGTGATTCGCCGGCAGCACAAACGTACCGCCAATCCCTCCAGCATCGCCCGGATCTGGATGGACTCCACAATCATCGCGCCATCCAGGGGACCGACAAAAACCCCCCGGTTGTCGTTGGTTTCCACCAGTCCGCCGATCTGAAGTTCCAGCAGGGCCTCCCGGATGACGCCCTGTGCCACGCCGCATTTTTTCGCCAGTTCCTGCTGTCCCAGCCTCTGCCCCTGCCGGAATTTTCCCGACAGAATCATATCCTGAATCATCTGTCTGGCCCGATGCCGGGAGGGGATTCGGGTGCCGTTTTTGCCTTCTCCCGCTTTGACGGTTTTTTGGGGTGTTATGGTCTTGTTTGGCATGGTCTATAAATTATAGATAATTTTTATAAATTATCAATAATAATATGAACCGTGTTGGAAATTGCCGGTCTCGACCCGTTAAAAAAGATGTTACTCCTTATTAGACATGAAGTTGTGATATTATAGATATTTTCCAGGACGGGGATGGGATACCTGAAAAATAACGGCATTCGATTCCCGAATGCGGATGAAAACCGAAAACCGAGGCCCTCCGCTATCGATCATAGTCGTAGAATTCGATATTCAGCAGATTCGTTAAATGTTGCAATTCCGCCTTGAGATTCCCTTCGACGGCAAGGATATGATTGGAGCCGAAGGTTTGCAGGAAGCGGGTTTTGTCGATCTGGACTTGGGCGAAGATGAGGGGCCTGACCAGGAGGGGAGACTGAGGCGGAAGCTGTTCCTGGACGGTTTTTCCGGTTATGACACCCAAGGCATACCGGTCTTGCTGACGGAAGAGGCGGGCGAAGGTCATTTCGCGGCCTGGGGGGACGATGAATTGCGTGGAACCGCCTCCGGCCTGTCCGAAATTGTGGGGACCGAGGGTCAGAGATGCGAGATTTTCCTGCGGATTTTGGGAGAGGCGGGTGAAATAGGTGGCCATGGCGCCGCAGTTGGCGAGGGTGAGGCGGTTTTCGGTTACCTGCACCAAATCGTTTAGGGAGGTCGGTTTTCCGCCACTGAGGAGTTTTAGAATCTGCATCGTGAGGGCACCGTCGGCGTCGGCTTCGCAACTGCAGCAGATGGGCTCCTTGAGGCCTTCGGCATCATAGGGATCGTTGCAGAGAGAAACGGCCAGGCACTGGAGACAATAGTGGTTGCTCATTTCGGTCTGGCATTTGACGCCGAGGAAATCCAGTTCATGCGCCCGGATGATTTCCTTGAGAGCGAGGTAGGAGCGAATCTGTCTTTCCAGGTGTTTCGAAGTGAACGTGGTTTCGTTGAATCGGAGAGCGCCGGTGTTTTGGGAAATCCAGTCGATATGCCGGCGGACCAGCGGTTCGGTCTGGTTTTCCGCCCGGAACACGATTTCATACTGATCGATGTGTTCGATGTCCACCGCGAAGGTGCGCTGCCAGAGGGACAGGTCGGCGGTACCGGTGCTGATTCCCAGGGAGCGGCCTCCGAGGCCGCCGAAGGTCTGGCCCCGCAACTGCTGTTTTGCGGCGGCGGCGCGGAGGAAGTGAATCAGGCTGGAGCGGTGCGGCTCGACGACGGCGTCGCCGGGGACCCGAAAGCAGGGCGTTCCGATCTGCTGCATAGCACCGCTGACCGCCAGGAACGCCAACTGGCTGATGGAATCCGGGGCTTCGTTGCAGGCCAGGGCGATGGGGACGGGAATCAGGTTGGCGGTGTGGGCGACGACAGCGGGGGCAACGAAAATGCCGACGTAGAGGATGACCGCATCCACGCGGGCGGCTTGCAGCTCGGCGACGGCCTGAAGGGCCTGCTTTTTTCCGCGAATTTCCCGCGCGGCGGGCCAAACGATTTCGACCTCGTTGCCCAAAGCGGCGGCAAAACGGTTCACTTCGCGGTCGCAAACAGGTTTTCGTTTTTGATAGACATCTTCGCGAGCCAGCGATTCGCTGAATACCAGCAATCCCACTTTCGGACGAATCATGACTGCACCTCCTGCAGAGATTTTGGAATCAGGGGCCCAATAGAGCGAACGGGGGAGCAGCAGATCGGCTGACACAATCCCCTTGCGCTTAAAATGGCTTTCACTTTCATGACGGGATTGACTTCCGGGCCAAATTCGTTCCAGACGCAGAGCATGCGCTGCTGGAGCTCTTTTGCCTTTTGAGTATCGCCGGTTCCGACGGCGCGGATCATCTCTTTGCATATATTCGGCTCGACGTTGGTGTAGGACATGACCAGGCCGTCGGCGCCCAGTTCCAGTGCCTGAAAGGCCGTCCGCATTTCGCCGTTCATGACGCTCAGATCGCCCAGTTCCTGCCTGATTTCGATCAGTTTTTGAATATAGCCCAGGTCACCGGAGCTGTCTTTGATGCCAAGAATCCGTTTCTTTTGCCGCAGGATTCGCACGACATCGAGGGGGATGGCGACGCCATCGGTTTTGACGGGGAAGTTATAGAGAATCAGGGGTTTTTCCGTGGCGTCGTAAATTGCCTGAACGTGGTCGATCATTTCGGGGGGATTTTTGAGCCAGTGGAAGATGGGCATCATGACGACGAGGGCATCGACCTGCTGCCTCGCGGCGCGTCTGGCCCAGAGGACGGCGCGGCGTGTGGCGGTTTCGGCGACTCCGACGAAGACGGGAAGACCGGGATTGAGCTCCAGGACGGCATCCAGGAGTCTGTCTCTGGCGGAATCCGTCAGGCAGGGTCCTTCGCCGCAGCTCCCCAGAAGGAACAGGGCGTCCGTTCCGTTTTCGCGCTGGAAGGAAATTAACTGCTGGAGAGGTTTGACATCCACCTCTTCATCCGCATTCAAGGGAGTAATCAGAGGAACCACGGAACCGCGCAATGAAAATGACTGTTTCGACATATTTACCTTTTCTGTTTTTGCTGGAGGACTTCTTCAACAGCGGTGATAATGGCTTCGGGTGAAAGACCGTAATGGCGCTGCAGCTCTGCATAGCTTCCGGACTGGCCAAACTGATCGGGAATAGCGATTATTCGCATTGGAATCGGGCAGGTTTCCGCCAAAAAACGGCTGATATAGGAGCCCATTCCGCCATATACGCTATGTTCTTCGCAGGTGACCATACAGCGGCATTCCCGGGCAGCGGATAATATCACGTTTCCATCGAGAGGTTTGATCGTGTGAAGATCGATGAGGCGGACGGAGATTCCTTTTTGGGTCAACTGTTCCGCTGCTTGGCGAACTCTGTCAAAGATATGGCCGGTGGAGACCAGGGCCACATCGTTTCCGGGCTGTCGGATAAGGGCTTTTCCGATTTGGAAGGGAAGCGGATAATCCAGGCGGTTTACTTCAGCGCGGGATAAGCGGAGAAAAACCGGTCCGTCGTGTTCGAGGGCGGCCTCCAGCGCCAGTTCGGTTTCCGTCGCGTCCGCCGGACAGATCACGGTCATATTCGGCATGGAGAGGAAGAAGGATAGATCTTCGACGGATTGGTGGCTGCCGCCATCGGCGAAATCGCTCAGTCCCGCATAGCCGCCGGCGAAAATCACGGGGAGGCGGCTGTAGGCGATCTGGCTTCGGACCTGATCGGATGCGCGGGTGGCCAGCAGAAAAGCGAAGGCAGAGACCAGCGGTCTCATCCCAGCGGCGGCGAGACCGGCAGCGACCGAGACCATGTTGGCTTCCGCGATGCCGCAGTTGAGGAAGCGGTCGGGAAATGCCGTCTGGAACAGCCTGGTTTGCGTCGAAGAGGAGGTGTCGGCATCGAGCACGACTAAATCTTTGTGCTTTTGGCCCATTCGAACCAGATGTTCGCCAAAGACGCGGCGCATGGGAGATGGCTGTTCGGTCGTCATGGAGTTGGCTCCAGGTCTTTCATCGCGGTCTGATATTCTTTCTCGGAAAGGGGCGCTCCGTGCCAGACGTGATTGCCTTCCATGAAGGAGACGCCTTTTCCTTTTACGGTGCGGGCGAGAACGGCGACAGGACCTTTTGCCTGCATCGCCTCCTGCAGGGCCTGATACACGGACCGGCAATCATGACCGTCGCAGGAAAGAGCGGCCCAGCCAAAGGCGTGGAATTTATCCGCCAGATTTCCCAGAGGTATGATATCGTTGGTGGCGCCATCGAGCTGGATGCTGTTCCAGTCCACAATGACAACCAGATTCGGGAGGTTGAGTTTTGCCGCGAGCATGGCGGCTTCCCAGTTTTGACCTTCGTCGAGTTCGCCATCGCCCGTCAGGACGAAGACCCGCCATGGTTCCCGGCGATGTCTTGCGGCCCAGGCCATGCCGATGCCGTTGGAGATTCCCATTCCCAGCGAGCCGGTGGATATTTCGACGCCGGGTACCTTCCGCATATCGGGATGGCCCTGGAGGGGGCTGCCGAATTGACGCAGGGTCTGAAGCTGATGGGCGGGGAAAAACCCTCTCTTAGCCAGGATGGCATACAGGCTCGGCGCCGCGTGTCCCTTGGATAAGACCAAGCGGTCGCGCTGGGGCCAGTCGGGGTGATAGGGGCGGAGATTCAAAATTGCCCGGTACAAGACGACGAGAATTTCCGCACAGGAGAGCGACCCGCCGCAATGCCCGGATCCGGCGCGATAGGCCATCTCAATTACGGTGCGGCGCAGCTCCTGCGCCTCCCGCCGCCAAAGCTCAAAATCATTCTGATCCGGCATCGTCAATACTCCTTCCTGACAATCAGGCACAATCCTTCCGGCCGGAGGCGATTCAGGAGCATCTGAATCTGGTGTTCCGTTTTCAGGTTCATGATAATGACGGCTTTGCCGGCCCGCTGAATCCGCTGAAAGGGTTCGACCATATCCTCCAGAGACGGGCCTGTCGGATCCAAAGCCCATTCAATCGCCGCCAGTTCCCGGATTTCCAATAGAGCGTCCAGGTGCTGAACGGCGGAGGAGTGAAAATGAATCGTAACCGTATCAAAAGCACAGGCGATTTTGCGGTAAGAGGGAACCAAGAGGTTCTGAAAATGTGCCGGGGACAGGATATTGGCGATATCGGCCTGAGTGACGATGTTTCGTCCGGGTCCCCAGATCCGATATCGATTGATCGAACCGCCATGAAAGGGCGGCAGGACCTCAAATTGAGCCTGGTATAATTGAATGACGCAATCCGTCAGCCAGTCGGACATGGCTTATACCACCGCCCCCTTAGCATACAGCCCCAGCCAGACTCTTTCCGCGCCGATCAGGGCTTCGAGGCAATCCGCCGGTCCTCGCAGGAGAGTTTCGCTGATGAGATATTCCCCCGCCGAGGCATCCACGTTTTTTCGTGTCGCTTCGGCGAGCTTGTCCCGCCAGAGAGCGTTCAGACCGGCCATCAGTTGATCCAGGTTTTCCCGAACCTTTTCACCCGGCTTGGTCCAGACGGTTTGTGCCCGGCTGGAGAGATACACATTCGCACCGGTATAACCCTCGCTCCAGGGAATGGGTTCCAGGGGCATTTTCGCGGGGAACAGATCATCGCCCGGCAGAACCGCCGGACGAACTTGCGTATCGGCCGTGATGACGCGTTCGGTGATATCGGATGCGGCAAAAGGGCCTTCATGCTGAATCCGTAAATTCTGGAGCGGAAACAGGCGGCTCATCGGAGCGCAGCCGATGAGAGGAGTGCTGCCGGATTTGCGCCGCCAGAACGACGCATGATGAGCAAGAAGGTTTTCCTGTCGCGATGGATCCAGAGAAGTCAGCCAACTCGATTCCGGAAAGACAGGGATGGGTCTGTTTGAAATCATAAATTCCTCATCAGCCGTTTGCCAGCCAGCCGGCCAGCCAGGTTACGCTTCCGATCAGCAGAAGCACCACGAGGATCAGCAGGACAAACCCATACCATGCGTGTTTTCGGGTTTCGCGAAAATCGATCTTTCGAATGGCGGCGTCATAATCAAAGTCCTGATCGGCTTCGGGGGGCAACTCATATGTGCCGGTTCCCGGAATCTCACGGAATCCGACTTTATGCAGGATTTCCTCCTGACCGATGGGCGTTTTCAGGAGCAGATAAAACCGGTCCAGCCGATGTTTCGGTTCGGGGGGCGTGAGCAAACTGACGATAATTCCGGCCGCAATCCCCGCCGCGATATACAGCGTGACGGTTTTCGGCAACCCGGGATCACCCTGCCATTCCATGTGGAACTGAGCGAACACCACCGCGCCGACGGCGGCAAAAAACGCGGCGAACATGCCGTACCGGTTGGACCGCCGCCACAGAATCGCGAAGAAAAACGGAATCCCCATCAGGGGAATTGTCTGGAACAGGAATCGGATGGCTTTGGTGGTATCGTCGAAGAGATAGGAACAGGATATGGACGCAACGGCAAAGACTACGGAGGACAAGCGGCTGACCAGAAGATACCGTTTTTCGGAGACATCCGGGCGGATGAATTTTTTATAGATGTTATTGGAGAACACGCCGGCAAAACAGAGCATCTGGACAGCGCAGTTATCCATCATGGACGCCATCACGCACGCCAGCATGAGCCCCACACATCCCGCCGGCAGCAGATCCTGGGAGATGGTCCCGAAAATATGGTCCGGTTTCAGTGTTCCCGCTCCATAGAGCGCCATCGCCATCACGCCGGTCAGGGCCCAGGGGATGGTGATGAGCCGTTTGAGGAGCAGGCCTCCGACAAAACCGATCCGGCTGTCCATTTCGGTTTTTGCCGAAGCGGTATTGGACATGATATGGGGCTGGGTAACCATGCTGATCAGCGACGCCATGGTCACCATGACAATCCAGTACAGCGTCATATCCTGCGAGAGTACCAGCCGGAAGGTTTCCTGGGGATTTTCCAGTCCCGCCTGAAAGCCGTTCAGCCCGCCGATCCGATGCCAGAAAAAGGGGATAATGAGAATCGACATGACAATGGTGAGAATGCCCTGGAGAAAATCGTTCCACACGGCGGCGATCAGTCCTCCGGCGGCGCCGTAAAAGAAAGAAATCGATCCCAGAATCACAAGGATATATTGCCATGAAATCGTGTGGTCCATCAGGGCCTCCAGGAGCCGGCTGGAGGCATAGAGCATGATGCTGGTCGAGACCAGACTGTAGAACATGGAAAAGAGGGAATACAGCGCCATGAATTCCGTGCCGAACCTGCGCTCGAAGAAATCGGCGGTGGTGAGCACTCGCGCCCGCCGATAAATCGGCGCCAGGAGCCAATAGACGGGCAGGGTAAAGACCATGACCCACTGGTACCAGATTCCGGCGAATCCCACTTTATACGACTGGGCGGCAACCCCCACCGCGTTATCCGCGTGGGTCCCTGCGCCAAAGGAAAACAGGATCATCATCGCCTTGCCGAAGCGGCGGCCCCCCATGAGAAAATCCTCGCGGTTGCGGATAAAATACGTGGCCGCCACGCCGATTCCCGCAATCACGAGGAAATACAGCAAAATCACAAGGCCATCAAGAATCGTTAATCCGAACATAGTTTGTTCTCGATAAACGAAGGCGGAATTGGAATCTTATTCCTGTTTGTTCCGCATGGTTTTCAGTTCCTGGGCTAATTCCTCGGGCGTCAGTTTCTGGATATGCTGACGGATCGCCTTTTCCGCCTCCTCGGGATTGCGGTTTTTGAGAGCGTCCAAAATGGGCTGGTGACTTCGGCCGAAGACCGATTCGATGGGCCGCAGCGCGTGAAACAGAAGGTCCATCAATTCACTTTGCTCTTTGTAGCAGTAATTCTGCTGCATAATCGGTTCAAACATGTCCGCCAGCAGCGTATTGCCGCAGCGGCTTACGATATAACGATGAAAAACGACATCGGCGTCCTTGTATCGAGAACGGTCCTCCTCTTGATCCGCCAGGATCAGTTCCTGATGGATATCCGCCAGTTCGGACAATTCCTGATCCCGGATGCGGGATGCCAGAAGACGAACGGCTTCCACTTCCAGCGCCCGCCGGACTTCGAAAAGCTGACTCAAATCATTCTGACTGGAATAATCCTTGATGTAAACGCCGGAAGGTCTGTTGCGATGCACGGCCCAGCCTTTCTGCACGAGTTTTTCCAGGGCTTCCCGCACCGGCGCCTGACTGATGCGCAACTGCCTGGCCAGATCCCGCTGCACCAGTCGCATCCCGGAGCAAAATTTCCCGTCCCGGATATTGCCAACCACATAGTCATAAACCTGATCGGTCAGTCTGCATTCCATAACCGATTCATCCGAAAGGCGAATCGAACTATTCATAAATCTCTTATTTACAAAGGTTAGTGATTTTTAATTCATGAAACATATTACTATGATCTATCTTCTGATCGATCATATGATAGACCAATAATTTTAACTGTCAATTGGATATTTTATTTTTGCCCGATGAAGGGGAAAGCGTTCGGCAAGGCGGGACTATCAAGAATTCGATATCGAGGGAATTCCGTAGGGACCGTCGGGCAGAAGCAGAAGAGAAGCGCGGGGATTTTCCCGAAGGAGCTTGTCGAGGGCAAGTTGGGTGATTCGCTGCGTGAAGGAGCTGTCGGATTCGCCGGAATTTGGGGAGTGGAGGGTGGCGGCGTTGGTTTCGGGAATGGTTTTATCGCGCAGACGAGCGGCGCAGGTCATGAGATTTTTTGCGGTGCCTAGTTTTTGGAAGACTTTGGCCCACATCTGCACCTGCCACTGTTCGGGAACGAAGGTCCAGCCGGGATCGCGGATCGCGCGGCGGAATTCCTGAGGAGTCATCTGCTGAAGGAGCGGGAGGATTTGTTTGTATCCCGCCCCACCGATGGGGTCCGGGTCGGTCAGATCGGCGGTGAGAAGGATATGGCCGTTTGGGCAGGCCGCACGACAGGCTTCGTAAGCGGCTTTGGCGCACTGGTAGTGGTTCACGCCCACATCGCCGGCCTGGGTGAGGACGATGTCGAACTCATGAGGAATTGGGATTCGCACAAAATCACGGATTTGATCGATGGCGGCGCGGTGGGCCTGTTCCAGCGAACCGGCGAAGATGCCGGCGAGTTTTTTTTCAGAGTTAATGGTGACATTGACGGTAAAATCGACGCCGGCCATTTTTGCGATAGCGAGGGATTCTTCATGGCAGGGATTGCCTTCCAAGACAAGCGTGTCGGCGCGGGGGTGGTCGAGGATTTCGGCGGAATGGAAACCCCATGTGACGGACTGGCCGCAGATGCCGGGGCAGAGGGCTTTTCGGCCTCCGGAGTAGCCGGCCATGAAATGCGGCTCGACCAGGCTGGTGAGGATTTTCAGATCGGCCTGGCCATAAAATCGATTGATCGCAACCGTCGGATTGCGGGAGGTGCTTCCCAGGGTTATCAGCATGTCGGGATCGTCGGCGATGTGGTTGAGAATCTCGATGCCGGGGCGGAATGCCGAATCACCGAGCATGCGTCGAAGCTCCTCCTGGGACATGGCGCGATGCGTGCCGCAGGCGATAAGGATGCGGATTTGAGCGATGCCGCTTTGCCGGAGAATATCCAGGAGTGGAGCAAGAATGCCGTCCGGTTCTTTGTAGGGGACGGGCCGGGTGTTGTCGGAGACCACAATGACGGCGGAACAACGTCCGGCGGCGAGCGCGGACAAGGGGGGAGAATCGACGGGATGGTTCAAGGCTTGATGCAATGTTTCCGCGGGATATTCCAGTGGGGGCATGGGGGACAATCGCAGAATCTGCGCCGAATCGGGGATTTGAAGAGTGAATTCTGATTTGCCATAAGGCCAGGAAATTCTTTTCATACCGATTCCTTCAAGCAAGCGGTCAGGAGAACCAAGTTTGCAGTTGGCTGTAGAGGGACCAGACCCCAGTGATTAAAAATCCGCCGAAGGAAAACCAGAGCAGCACATCCCAGATTCGGGCCGGCGTGAGCGGCTGGAGGGTTTTTCGATAGCGGAAATACAAGGCCGCAATTCCCAGCATCGGGAGCATGATCGCCTGGGCGACGCCGCTGGCGAGGACCATGGCGACGGGTGCCTGAACGAAAATATACGCCACGACAGCAACGAGGGGCCAGACGGCGCTGATCCAGCGGGTCCATCGCTGCCGGGTGCGCTCCGATTTGTCATGGAGGCCGAACAATCCCAGGCCGTCGGCGACCATTCGGGAATTGCCCGCCGCAGCGACAAAAAACGTGGAATAGAGCACGGCGAAGGCGCCGAAAAGAAAGACGCCGTCGGACCATTTCCCGAATACGGGAACGTACATCTCTTTGAGGGTACGAATCATATCCGTCTGCTGGGGATTCAGACGGGCGCGGCCCAGCACGGCGGCGCCGAGCCAATAAAACGCGACGGTGACAAAGGTATAAACGGCCATGGAGGCAAAGGCGTCGATGTGCAGGATTCGCAGCCAGCCTTTGGCTCGCGCCAGCCAGTCAGGGCTATCCTGGCGCGGGCCGGTGAAGCGGGCGTATCCTTTTTCCAGGCACCAGTAGGGATACATAATCAATTCCGCAGCTCCCACGCCGATGATGCCGAAGGCACCGAAGGCGGTGGCGATGGGATTGATGGAACTGTCCGGAAGCCTCGGCGGAAGCTGAAACCGCAATCCCTGAACGAGTTCTGAAGGTTGAATCGCCCATTCGGGTTTGGTTTGCAGGAGCAGCACGGTAAGAACGGTTACGACCGTGAAACCTGCCACGAGAATGGTAGAGACCGTTTGAATGAGGGTGTAGCGGCCGATATAGAGCAACACCGAAGTGGCGGCGGCGATGAGAACCGCCCAGAGGTAGGGATCGCGAGGTTCCTGGGAAGAACCATTTCGGACGGCGAGATCGGCGATTTTTTTCTGCCAGACGGGAATGTCCGAGGAATCGGGCCGTTGGGTCCGGAGCAAAGCAAGCTGGACTTTCGCCTGAATCAGATCGTTTTGCCTGTGGTTGTATTCCTTCCCTTCCTGCGTCAGGGGCCAAGTCATGGCCAAGGTCTGCCCCACCCCGCCGACAATTCCCCCCTGCTGAGTAATCACCAGCACCGTCATTGCGGCCCAGTACCACAGCAGCCAATTCACTTTCCATCGCGGCCCCGGCAGAGTATTGAGCGCCTCCAGCGGGGTCTGCGACCAGATAAGGGTATGCCGCCCAAATTCCACCTGCACAAAAACTTTAATGACGCAGCCCAGGACCATGAGCCAGAGCAGCCAGAAACCCGCTTCGGCTCCCACCTTGGTGGTGGCGATTAATTCCCCGGAGCCAACAATGGAACCGGCGATAATCATGCCTGGACCGAGGCTGAGAAGGATTTGCCCCAGCGAGCGGGGCGGCGGATGAGGCGACGACTTGTCCATAACCAACGTTCTCCGCGGTCCGGGCGAACACATTCAGAATATCTCTCTCTATATAACCCGAAAGCTCTCCCCTTGACAAGCTTTTCCCGAGGCCCGCAAACAGGGGAATAGGATTTGACAGTTCCTGTCTGTATAAGGTAGCATAAGCAGTCAGGTTATCGGGATGAGCCTTCCCGCGGCGGAGGGGGGCCGGAATCTGCGTTGCAGAGGTGCTCCGGCCCTGCCATAGGGATGGGCGATCGCTGAGCCGGAACATTGGACAAACGCCATGAACGCGACGGAGCGGACAATTCGAAACCGAATTAATCAGGAGAGGGAGCGGCAGCGGAATACGGCGGCGGAGACTCTGCTGGATTGGATTGAAGAAGGGCAGATCGTGCGGGCCCGGGGGAATCTGATGTTTCACACCGAACCGGAGAAGCTGGACGGGAAACTTCAAAAGCTTCTGCATCGTCTTTTGGAGAATCCGGAGCGTCTTTCCCGGAATCATCAGCAGCATCTGCTGCGGTTTTTGACCGACCTTGCGGCGGATCTGAAGAGCTTCGTCCCTCACTGGGTATTGAGTCCGCCTTTGACGGAGGACAATCTTCACCGGATGTTCCTGGCAGTGACTGAAGTGCTGAAACACCTTCTGCCCGTGTGCCGCGAGGCGGCGGCGGAAGTGACCAGGCAGATTCGGCGGAACACCCTCGCCCGCTTGCAGGCGGAAGGGATCGAGGATGCCTTTCGCGCGGCGGCTTTGACGGAAGAGCTTCTGGGCCATTCTCTTCTGGATTACATCCGCAATCTGACCGGGGAAATTCAACGGAGCAATTTTCTGAAGGCCTCCCTGGCCCGTAAAAACGGGATCTGCGCCACGGAGCTGGGAAACGATTACGCCGTTTTCCTGCCGTATGTTCTTCGGCTGGGCGGTTCGTTTGTGACGACCAATCCGGTGCTGATCCCGCTGGCGTGGGAGATCGAGCCGGAATACTGGAATCCCAGGGTGGATGAGCTGATCCGTTCCGGCTACCGCCGCGAGGAACTGCTGGACATTCAGAAAGATCCGCAAAAACGGGAGACCGCCGTTGTCGAAATCAATTCGCTGGTGACCATGGCAGTGGTGGAAGACAACTGCCGCCTTCTGCGGGATCTCTTTCTGGTCACCGAAGGCCGGGAAGGATATGTCAGCCTCCAGGTCAGTCCGAAGAACCACGATCAAACGGACCGGATGGTTTCGGAGGTGATGTCGCTGTATGGGCATCTGGAGCGGCGGCTGGGAGGCGTTCCCAACGCGGTCTTCAAGCTGCCGGCGACGGCGGCGGGACTGGCGGCGGCGGAGCAGATTACCGCAAAAGGAATCGGGGTTACGATTACCGTTCAGTTCGGAGTGTTTCAGGCAGCCGAGTTTGCGAAGGTTTTGCAGCGGGGCCATGCCCTGGTATGTTATCTGGCGCTGATGAACGGCCGCATGGCGTTCCCGGTGCGGGATGAAATGAAGGAAAAACAGGTTTCAGGCGGCGTGGAGGCGGCGCGCTGGGCGGGTGTCGAAGTTGCGCGAAAAGCGTTCCGGAATTTGTACGATGCTCCCGCACAGGGGGGGCTGGGGATCGATCGCGAAAAAGTGAAACTTCTGATCGCTTCGCTGCGGATTTACGATGACTGGCTGCCCGACATTTCAGAGCTGTGGGGCTGCCCAGTGATTACGGTGTTTCCCAATGTCCGGCGGGCCTATGATTCGCACCCTCGCGATTTTGACGGGCAGGCGGTGCGGGAGGTTACGCCGGCGGAGGAGATAAACACCCTGCTGGAAAGCGAAATTTTTCGACAGGCATGGTGGGCACCCGGAGATTCGCCGCGTTCCCGACCGCATCGGCCGCTGAGCCTGGAACCAAACGATTGTGACGCTGTTTTGCAATGGCCTCCTGTCGCCCAGACGCTTGGGCAGTTTATTTCGCTGTATGACAAAATGGGTGAGATGGTCAAGGCCCGAGTCCAGGCGCTGGCTGTCGTCGGAAAGGAGTGAACATGTCGGAGTTTGAAACCGCACAACGTCTTTTGAAACAATTCAAAGGGGAAACCTACTGTTTTGGGAGCGGCGTGTTGTCGAAAGCGGGAGCCATCGCGAAGGCCCTGGGATCGAAGGCGATTCTCATTTACGCGGATTTTGCCGGCGCGGAAGCGTATCGGAAAACTATTCAACACTCCCTGCAGCAGGCGGGAGTCGAGCTGAAAGCGTCCCTCCCCGGGGCGCGGCCCAACGCCCCCCGCGAGGATGTGGTTCGGATTCTGGGCGATTTGAATGCTCACCACCCGGAAGTTGTCATCAGCCTGGGAGGCGGCAGCACGATTGACGCGGTGAAAGCGGCCACGGTACTGCACGCACTGGGAGGCGATATCGAAGCATATTTCGGCGTGGGAAAAGTTACGGAGGCTCTACAAGCCGCGGGAAAAACCCTCCTGCCCCATATCGCGATTCAAACGGCCGCCAGCTCCGCGGCCCATCTGACGAAGTACTCGAATATCACCGATCTGGCGACGGGGCAGAAGAAGCTCATTGTCGATGATGCGATTGTTCCGGCGCGGCCTGTTTTTGATTACCAGGTCACGCGGAACACGCCGCCTGAGTTGACGGCGGACGGCGCGCTGGACGGCATCGCGCACTGCGTGGAGGTTTTCTACGGAGCGGTCGGCAAGCCGTATTACTCCCAGATGGAAGAAATCACGTCGGCGGCGCTGAGTCTGGTATTGAACCATCTTCCCCGGGTGATGCAGAATCCCCGCGATGAGACGAGCCGCGAGGCGCTGTGCCTGGCGACCGATCTGGGGGGATACGCAATCATGCTGGGCGGCACCAACGGCGGACATCTGACCAGTTTTTCTCTGGTGGATATCTTGTCCCACGGGCGGGCCTGCGCCATTATGAATCCGTATTACACGGTCTTTTTCGCCCCGGCGATCGAGAAACCGCTGCGGGTGATCGGAGAGGCGTATCGCAAGGCGGGGTATCTGAAACAGGATCCGGAGAAATTGACCGGCCGAGAGCTGGGCACGGCAGTCGCCGAAGGGATGTTCGCGTTTGCCCGGAACATCGGATTTCCCACGCGGCTTTCCGAGGTGAAAGGCTTTACGGAGGAGCATATCCGGCGGGCGCTGACGGCGGCGAAAAATCCGCAGTTGAAGATGAAACTGGAAAACATGCCGGTGCCTCTGTCGGCGGAGATGATTGACGGATATATGAAACCGGTCCTGGAAGGGGCACGGGACGGGAATCTGGCGATGATTCGAAATGTTTCCTGAGGAATCCGCGGCATGACAGCGAAGACATTTGGCCAATTGCGAATCGATCCGGCGAAAAATCCGGCGGTGCTGGATACGGCAACGTGGGAGGAAGCGGCGGTGCGGGACAGAATCCAGGCGGCGGGGCCGGAATGGGGTAATCTGCTGGCGGATAGTCTTGCCGGCGGAAGGGATTGCCCCCCGCATTCCGATATTGCGGTGTACAGCGGTTCGGCAGGCCGGCAGGGAAGCAGCGATTTTGTCATGCTGGGCTTTTCCGATTCCCAGTATGCGTTCGCGGAGGCGGCGGGCCAGCGAGCTTCGGGGCTGTTTTCCAGTCCTCTGGCAACGCTCTCGCTGACGGGCGGCAGGCAACTGCTTGTGTATCCGGCGACGGCAGCGAATGCAGATTGCTATGTGCGCAGCATCCAGCCGGACAAGGGGCCCCGGGCATTGGGAAGCGAGCCTCGAATCGGAATCGGGACGCGGATGTCCACATCGGTATGGCCGGCGATTTATCCGGCGATGCAGAAATACCGGTTCGCGGCAAACGCGATTCAGAATTCCATGCGGGAGCTGAACTGCCTGAACAATCTTCTGGCGGGAAACCCGTCGGCGATGAATTACCTGTTCAGTTTCGGGGCCATCGAGGAGGGGCACACCGGCAGCACCTTCGAAGGGCTTTGGCTCTCCGGCGTGATCGAAGCGTTGAAATCCGACACGAAACCCCGGTACGGCGCGGATGCCGACCATATTCAGGTGAAGCGCGGGACGGCGGGACTGGAACGGGCGCAGAACGTCATTCAGGCGGCGCGATATTATACCTTTTACACAATGGATGTTTCCGATATCCTGAATTATCAGGCGATGCTGCCAACCGCTCCGCCGCCGAAAACGGATTATCCGGCAGACTGCATTCCCGATGCCGCGATGCGCCGCGAAATCATCCGGTATCACACCGGGCAGGGAGGCATCGCCGGAATTTCCTATGCGCCCGGGGAAGCGCTTCTTTCGAAACTCATCGGCAAATACTGGCATGCGCTGAACGCGATGGAGCGGCTGTCGGAGTATCTGGATAAGCTGAAACAGGGGATTCCGTACGATCTGGAATTCAGCATCGACGAGAATCCGCCCGAGGTGAAGACTTGCCAGTGCATCACCGGCGAGGCGGAGCTGATTTTTGTGATACTGGAGAGCCGCCGCCGCCACATTCCCATTACCCATGTGGCGCCGAATTTCGGGATTGAAAAAGGGGTGGACTACCGCTGTCCGGACGGTCTTTCGGGGCTGGAAAAACGGATTGAACGCATGCAGCGAATCGCCCTGGAGTCGGGGCTGATGCTTGATTTCCATTCCGGCGATGATTTGTCCAGCCAGACCCGGAAAGTGATCGGACGGGCGACGAGGGGGCATAACCATTTCAAAATCTCACCCATGCTGCAGGCGCTGTTTGCCGATGTCCTGTATGAAGTGCAACCGGACGCCTTTTGCTCCTGGTGGCAGGCGACGCGGCGCTATGTGGAGCAGAAGGCCCGCGACGGCTCCGAGTTTGCCACAGAATGCCTGCGTGAAACGGAAGGCACAGGCCATGCCCCCTCTCCGCAGGACCGGCTGTTTCATTACTACCATTTCGCGGCGGTGGGGATTCGCGACGCCCAGGGACAGTTCCTGAATCGCGAATTGTTTTATACATTATCGCCGGCATTTTATGATCGGTATCGCCAGGCGGCGGAAAACCTGCTGGGCGAGGTAGCGGAAGATGTGCTTTCTCCAAACCGATAGAGGCGCCTATGGAACATCGACTGGAAAACAAAGTGGCGATTGTCACCGGCGCCGCCCGGGGAATCGGGCGGGGCGCAGCGATCCATCTGGCGAGGTTGGGCGCCAAAGTCGCGGCAGCGGACCGGGATGTAACTTCCGCCGGGCAAACCGCCGAGCAGATTCAACAGCAGGGCGGCGAGGCGATGGCCGTTGCGCTCGATCTGGCGTCAGTGCCCAGCATTCGGAGCATGGTCGAGGCGGTCGTCCGGCAATGGCAGAAAATCGACATTCTCGTCAACGCTGCGGGCGTGATTCAGGCCAAGCCCCTGCTGGAGGTGACCGAAGCCGACTGGGATCCGATTATCGATGTGAACCAAAAGGGGCTGGTGTTTTGCATTCAGGCGGTCGCGGCCCAGATGATTCGGCAGATTCCGGCGGACGTCCGGGCGGCGGGCCGGGCACCGCACAGCTACGGAAAAATCGTCAACTTTTCCTCCGTTTCGGGCCGCCGCGGCAGGCCCCTGCAGGTCCACTACGCCGCCAGCAAGGCCGCGGTAATCAACATTACCCAGTCGGCGGCGCTGGCACTGGCACCCTACCATATTAATGTGAACGGCATCGCGCCGGGGATGGTTCTCACCCCGATGTGGGATCAGAACGCCGCGGAAAAAGGGAAAATCTCCGGGCTCGATCCGCAGGAAGAAATTCGCCAGTTCATCGAAAAAATCCCCCTTCAGCGGCCCGGCACGGTCGAGGAGTTGGCCCAAGTGACCGCTTTTTTCTGCTCGGAGGATTCCGACTACATCACCGGACAGACTCTCAACGTGGACGGCGGCTTCGAAATGGATTGATCTCCGAATCATCAGGAGAATTCCTTGGCGCATTCCAGAATCATCCTGTGCCTCAGTGCGATCATGGCTTTGACGCTGGCCGGATGCCGGAAGAACGGCGATTCCCAGGACGTCGGCGCCCCGTCCCGCGTGATTCTGAAAATCGCCCATGTTCTGCCCGTCAACGAGCCGATTCACCAGGAACTTCTGGTGATGGCCCGGCAGATCGAACAGCGATCCGAAGGCACGCTCGAAATCCAGATTTACCCCAATTCCGAGCTGGGAAGCAACAAGGACAATCTGGAACAGATTCTCCGCGGCGCCAACCTTATCACTGTCGCCGATCCGGGATATGTGGGGGATTATCTTCCCGATTACACGATTATGAACGGCCCGTATCTATACCGCGGTTTTGATGATATTCAGAAACTCGCCCAATCCGAATGGCAGGAAACGATGAAACGGCGGGCCGAGGAAAAAGGAATCAAAATCCTGGCGATGGACTGGTATTTCGGCCCGCGGCATTTTTTGAGCGACAAGCCCATCCGTACCCCTGCGGATCTGAAAAACCTCAAGGTCCGCGTTCCTCCCAACGCAATCTGGATCGAAACCATTCGGGCGATGGGCGGTCTGCCCACCCTCATGCAGTGGAGCGAAGTCTATACCGGACTGGCGCAGGGCGTGGTCGATGCGGTGGAGGCGCCTCTGTCTTCCCTCTACGGCACAAGGCTGTACGAAGTCAAAAAACACATCTCTCTCACCGCGCACTTCCACGCCATCGCCGGGCTGCAGATTTCAAAACGGGTATTCGATTCCCTGACCGCCCGCCAGCAGACGATTTTGCTGGAAGAAGTCGATGCCGCCGGGCGGCGCGTCAGCCGGGAGGTTCAGGAGAGCGAAACGCGGTGGCGAAGCAAACTGGAACAGCAGGGCGTCCAGTTTCACGAAGCGGATGCAGAGGCGTTTCGTACCGCCTGCCGGGAAGTCTATGACAAATTTCCGGACTGGTCGGCCGGCCTTTATGAGCAGGTGCAGGCCGCGTTAAAACCATGACAAACCCCCAATCCATTTCTGACTGCCGCGATGCAAATTCCCCCCCAAGAGGCAGCACCCTCGTACGGGGGCTTCGGAATCTGGAAGAACTGCTCAGCGGCACCGCTTTGGCAATTGTGATCGGTGTGATTATCGTCAACGTGCTAATTCGGTTCTGCTTCGGCGATTCGCTGGCATGGGCGGAGGAGATCGCGGCGATGGGATTCGCGTGGACGGTCTTTGTCGGCGCCGCGGCATGTTACAAACGAAAGCTGCATCTGGGAATCGATCTTCTCACCCGCCTGCTGCCGGAAAGGTGGAATCGGCGGCTATCCCTGCTCACCGGCGTGCTGCTGCTGCTCACCCACGCTTATCTGACGTATTTGAGCACGGTATTTTCCTGCTCCGCGTGGAACAAACCCACCGCCGTCCTCCGTATTCCCTACACCTTCGTGGATCTTTCCGCCGCCGTCGGCTTCGCCCTGATGACGCTCCACTCCCTGCGCTATCTGGCCGGATGGCTCCATGCCAATCCTCCGGCGGAAAGGCCGCCCGCATGAACAAAACTACCCGGCGCATCCGTACGGAGGGGATCTGATGGAATATCTTCCAATCGCCCTTCTGTTTGTCCTGTTTACGCTGGAAATCCCGGTCGCCTTCGCCCTGATCCTGGCGACCCTGAGCTATTTTCTCTGGATCAACACGACCCTGCCGGCGGATATGATTTTTCAGCGCATGATCGCCACGGCAGAATCGTTTCCGCTGCTGGCCGTTCCCTTCTTTATCACCGCCGGGACCGTGATGAACTATGCCGGAATCTCTTCACGGCTGATGGCCGTCGCGGAAGTCCTGATCGGTTACCAGCGGGGCGGGCTGGCCCAGGCGAATATCCTGCTGAGCACCCTGATGGGCGGAGTCTCCGGTTCGGCCAACGCCGACGCCGCCATGGTCAGCAAAATCCTCGTCCCCCAGATGATCCAGCGGGGTTACAGCCCGGCCTTCTCGGCCGCCCTGACTGCCTCTGCCGCCGTCATCACCCCGATTATCCCGCCCGGCATCGCGCTGATTCTCTATGCCTTCATGGCCAACGTCTCCGTCGGAAAAATGTTTATCGCCGGCTATGTGCCCGGCATCCTGATGTGCCTGTTTCTGATGGCCGCCGTAAGCTGGATTTCCCGAAGACGCCGATACGCTCCCATCCGTCCCGCCCGCGCCGGCGCAAAGGAAATTCTTCACCAGCTCAAAGATTCGTTCTGGGCGATGGTACTGCCCCTGGGAATCATCATGGGCCTTCGCTTCGGCGTGTTCACTCCCACCGAAGCGGGCGCCATCGCGATACTGTATTCCGCTCTGGTGGGATTTCTGGTCTATCGTCAATTGAGGCTTCGCGATTTTCCGAAAATCTTTTTGGAATCCGTTCTGGGAACCAGCGCCGTGATGCTCATCATCTGCGCCGCGTCCGCCTTTGGCTACTACATGAGCTGGGAACGGCTTCCCAACCAGGTCAGCGAACTGTTGCTGGGACTCACGCGGCAGCCCCTGGTGCTCATGGGATTAATTAATCTGCTGCTGCTCTTTTTCGGAATGTTTATCGAGGGGACAGCGCTTCTGATAATCCTGACCCCCCTGCTCGTGCCGGCGGTCAGCGGGCTGGGAATCGATCTGGTCTATTTCGGAATCGTGATGGTCGTCAATCTCACCCTCGGCGGCGTCACGCCCCCCTTCGGCACGCTGATGTTCCTCACCTGCTCCATCGTCGGCATCCGCACCAGCGATTTTATTCGTGAAGTTCTTCCGTTTCTGCTGGCTCTGCTTGCCGTTCTGCTGCTGATTACATATATTCCTTCCCTGGTAACATGCCTGCCCCACTGGCTGATGTAGGAGAATCCATGAATTCGCGGGAACGTGTACTCCAAGCGGTCAATTTCCAGAACCCCGACCGGATTCCCATCGATCTGGGCGCGCTTCGCGCTTCCGGCATCAATGCCGTCGTCTATGATCGACTCAAACAGCGCATGGGCAGCCGCACCCCCACGCGCATCCATGATGCCATGCAGATTCTCGCCGACGTGGAAATGGACGTACTTGACCGCCTCCTCGGGGATGTCGTTCCCCTGGAAGAGATCGATTTTCCCTGGTTCGGCAAAGACGCCCGCCCCGTCGAAAAAACGCTGTTTTGCGGCCAACAGGTGCTGTTTCCTCCCGGTACGATCATCCGGGAGCAGCCCGACGGCTCCTGGGTGCTCTGCCGCCCCGCCACCGGGGAACCGTATGCGCTGATGCCGAAAAACGGCTTTTACTTCGATGCTCTCCGGCCTACCATGTCCGGGAAAAAAATCGACCCGAACCTCTTTCAGCCCAACCGCACGGTATCCGATGAAATTCTGGAGTTCATGCGGCAGCGCGCCGATTTTTTATATCGAAACACCGACAAGGCGATTCTCGGCTGGGGAGGCAATGTTTCCATGCTGGGATTGAGTTTCCTGCTATCGGACAATATCACGCAGGGTTCGCTGGATGAATGGCTCTGCATGCTGATGGTCGAAAAGCAGACCGCCCATGAAATGATGAGCCGTTTCGTGGACGCCGCGATTTGCAAGCTCAAGCTTTATCACCAGGCCGTCGGCGACCGCTGCTTCGCCTGGGGCATCGCCAGCGACGACGCCGGCACCCAGAAAGGCGAACTGATTGCCCCCGATCTTTTCGCCGAAATGATCAAGCCCCACTACAAGCGCCTCTGTGACTGGGTCCACCAAAACACCAACTGGAAAACCTTCCTCCACTCCTGCGGATCCATTTTTCATTTCATCGAACACTGGATCGACGCCGGCATCGATATTCTCAATCCCGTCCAGATTTCCGCCGCCAACATGCAGCCTGAAAACCTCATGGCCCGCTACGGCGGAAAAATCGTCTTCTGGGGCGGCGGCTGCGACACCCAGCATGTCCTTCCCAACGGCACGCCGCGGGAAATCGCCGAACACGTCCAACACAATATCCAAATCTTCGGCAAGGGCCCCGGCGGCTATGTCTTCAACCAGGTCCACAACATCCAGCAAAACGTCCCCATCGAAAACGTGGAAGCCTTGTTTGCCGCCGCGCATGAATTTGCGGGCATGCAGAATTCGAAGGCATCCTCCGATTCAATGCATCCGTCCGGGAAGCGTTTGAAATGAAGCAATATTTTGTTTTTCAATCTTCGGATCCAAAGTCCTTATAAGGGTTTGCTCTCTGCCGCACCAACGCACGCAAAATGGTATTAAGCACATCGTCGAGCCGCTTTCCAACATCTTCCGCCAGGAACCGCAATACCATGTAGCCGTTCTCCTGCAGCAAGGCGTCTTTGCGCCGGTCACGGCGATAGGCGCCCGCGTCAGCTACATGCTGCGCCCCGTCCAGTTCCATCGCCAGATATAACGAACATTGATTAATACCGCCCTGAGATTGTGTCTGAGCGGCCATTTCCTTTTCTGTTCGTTCTATCGTATTCGATCCTATTTTAACTGTTTGGCGAAATGGCTGAGCAGGTTGGCGACACCTTCGAGAATATCTTTGGGCGGGATTGGCAGGTTCAGATGCTTTTGGCCGGTGGCGGCATCGGTCGTTATTTTCGATTCAGAAATCACCCGGACTAGTGTTTCGCCCAGCGATTTGCTCTGTCCGCCGAGGGACGCGCTGAGTTTATTCAGAAATGACAGGCCCGCAGCGGTTAGTTCGTTCCATGCGGGCTGCTGCTTCGAAGGTCTTTTTCCCGCGGCATCGCGATATGGTCGCTCTTCGGCGTCTGTTTGGATTTCTGAAACAGCGGGCATGGATTGCGGAATACTGCCGGTGGCTTTTTCCACGGAATCCATAAATCGCTTTAATCGTGTTCCCCCCAGGAAGACCTCATCCTGCCCCTTGTCCAGCACGCCGGCAAAAAGCGATTGCTTGAACGACAGCAGAGACAGCATCCCATGCTCGATGGTTCCCTGGGCGACAAAGTTGACCACCCGCACCGGGCGGTGCTGGCCCAGGCGATGCACCCGCCCGATCCGCTGTTCCAGCACGGCCGGATTCCACGGCAAATCCATATTAATCACGGCCGAGGCGTTTTGCAGGTTCAGCCCCACACCGCCGGCGTCGGTCGAAAGAAACACCCGGCAGCGCGGATCCTCTTTGAATTGATGGATCAGGTCCTTGCGTTTGATCCCCGGCACGCCGCCGTGAAACAGCACATGGTTGTGTTTGAATTTCCGAAAGCGATCCTCGATAATTTCATGCGTTCCCAGCCACTGGCTGAAAATCACGACTTTGGCGTCCGGCTGCTCGAAAATGTCTTTTAGAACGGCGATCAGCTCATCCGCCTTGACGCCGTAATCCGTCTTTTTGTCGAGCAAATAGGTGCTGTTGCAGCTCATCCGCATATTCTGAAGGGCGATCATCAAAATTCGCTGATCCGTCTCCGACAGGAATCCGTACCGCTGCCATTTCGCGACAATCCTCGCTACCGTTTCGCGATTTTCCTCATGGTGCTTCATCTGCTGATCGGTCATGGGAACAAAATAATTTTTCTCCAGCCGCTCCGGCAGTTCTTTCAACACTTCCTGTTTGGTTCGCCGGATCAATATGCTCTCCAGCGACTGGCCGATACGGGCCAGATGCCAATACCCGATCACCTTGCCGCGTTCATCCACGTGCTGATGCTCCGCCAGGAAACGGAACTGCGGCCCCAGATGAAATCGATCGACAAATTCGACGATCGAATGCAGCTCCTCCAGCCGATTTTCCAGCGGCGTACCGGTCAGCACAAGGGCGTACTGGGATTGCAGTTTTTTAACGCTTTGGGCCCGGCGTGTCTTCCAGTTTTTGATCCGCTGCGCTTCATCCAGGATAATCAGGTCCGGCCGCCATCGTCCGATCAGGTCGCAGTCCCGTTCCACCACATCATAATTGGTGATTTTGTAAAACGATTCCGAGGCGTATAGCCCCTCTCGCCGGACCAGCGAACCTTCCACCACCGCGGCAGACCGGGAACAGAACTTTTCAATTTCCTGTTTCCACTGATGTTTCAGCGAGGTTGGTGCGATAATCAGCACCCGTTCTAAACCGACAGTTTTAGCCAGGATCTCCACAGCCGCAATCGCCTGAATTGTTTTGCCCAGCCCCATGTCGTCGGCAATCAGGCATCGCCCTGCCTGGGCGGCAAACAACGCCCCTTTCCGCTGATACGGATACAGCCGAACTTTGAGCAGGGAATTAAACGCCCCGCTGTGAATACCCCGGGAAAATATTTTTTCAATCGTTTGTTTTCGATGAATGTTATCCCGCACCTGGGCGATAAACGCCAACGTATCCTCATAACAGCGCACCTCATGCGTATCGCGTGTTGCCTGCTTAAGAAATGCATCAAACGCTTGATACCTTTTTGGCGGCAAAATCCCCTGTTTATCAAAATACGTTCTCGCCAGCCGAACCAAAGATGTCGGGCATTGTGTTCCGGGCCGAAAGATCACCTCGCGCCGAGCGCCATAACGAAGGTAAATTTCCGAATACGCAGGCCGAAATCCCCTGGCAAAAGCGGATTTAGCCCCTTTTTTCTTCTGCAGGTGAACCAATGTCCATTCGATATGTTTGCAGGTCCCCAGCGTATTGACCGAAAAATCCGGACAGGAACAGTAATTATCGCCCAGTCCCAAGCCGCGAATTGCTACGCGATACTCCCCGCCGCTTTGGGGATTCGTCACCAGAAATTCCGAAAAAATCGGATCCCTGCCTGTATTTTTAATTTGAAATTCCTGCGTTTGTGCGAATTGCTTCCGTAATGCGGTCTGCCAGTGTTCCAGCGACAGCTCTTCAGGCCTTCGCAAATGCGATATATTGGGCTTTTTCGCATTTTTATGATGAATAGATGACCTTATTCGTTTTTTCATCATCGGCAACTCCTGATTTTATATGACCTGATTATATGCAGGGCCGCTGAAGCAAAAAGTAAAATCTGAATTCATCCGGCAACGCTGCAATTGTTCTTTACACTGGATTGATTGGAAGCCCAAATCCCTATTGCCAAGCCGGGTGAAAACGATCATTCCAAGGGAGCTGATTTTGGAGATATTTCCCACCCAATCAATTACGTTAAGTATTTATCACATAAGAATTTATATATTACGGGTTTCGGTGGAAGGCCCTGCGGTGAACAATATCCCAATTACGTGCAAAATGAGCATAAACGAAAAGACTTGCCGGGTAGCAAGTCCTGACGAATTAAAAAACTAGCGGGGGGAGGATTCGAACCTCCGACCTCCGGGTTATGAGCCCGACGAGCTACCAGACTGCTCTACCCCGCGGCCGTATCCAAGGCATCCGCCAAGGACACTACATGCTAGGGAGAAAAGTGCCTCCTGTCAAGGCAAATGCTTAAAAAACAACGAGTTAGGCAATTCGATGCAGGCTGCTCCGCAAACACCTCGTAAGTGCCTGTAAAAAATAGGGTTAGACCGACAAAGGAGCCCTGATTGATCTGTTTGGCACACCGGATGCCGCAGCTAATCCCTGCTTTTTTATCCTAAGAATGAAGAAAGTTGTGGTTTGAAAAGCTCCGGGAAGTATGGTTCAATGGATTAGGCGGCGGCAGTCCGCCGCGTTAACAGATGAAATCCCGGATGGAGATGAAATATGCAGATTTTGGCAAGACACTCGCTTTGGACAGCAGCGGCCATACTGGTGTGGCTAGCTTCCCTCTCGCTTGGGCAGCAGTCCAACCCCGAACCGTCAAACACCTCGGAAACGACCGCACCGACTCCCGCAGATCCAACACCCGCCGAAGCTCCTTCCCTGGAAACCACACCTGTTTCGGAAAATCATTTCGCTGGCGAGCTGGGCGGAACAGCCCTGCGGATCAATGAGGATGCGATTACCTCCGCCGAAGTGCTGGCATCGATGACCGAAACCTTTAAGGAAATGGAAAAAGGACTCGACCCGAAGGTCTTCCTGGCCAAGGCCCAGCCTCTGGTCCTTCGGGCAACCACCGCCAAAATGTACGACCTCCTGATTTATCAGCATGCCAAAAGCGTCCTGTCCAAAAATGAAAATTATGAGGATATTCTCAACAAGGCGATGGAGACCGAGCGAAAAACCCTTCTGGCCCGCTATAACGGCGAAATTTCCCGCGCGCGCGAAGAACTCGCCCAAAAGGGCAGCACCATCGAGAAAGAGCTGGAAGCCGTAAAACGCGAACTGATTGTATCGAGCTTCCGCGAGGCCTATTTTACTCCCACCCTCGAAATCACCCGGGGCGAAAAACAGCAGTATTACTGGCGCAATCAGCAGAAGGAATTCGAACAGCCCGCCGAGCTGGAATTTCGCCTCATTGAGATTCCCTTTCAGGCCTTCGCTTCCGTCGGCATGACAAAAACCCAGGCTGCTGAAAAAGCCAAAGCCCAGGCCGATGCGGCCATGGCAAAACTCTCCGAAGGAATGGATTTCGCCGAAGCCGCGAAAGAATACAGCCGTTTTCGGCCTGCCGAAGGCGGATACTGGAAAGGAAATCCCGATTCCCTTCAGGAACGCTATAGCCCCGTCGTCAAAGCCCTGGAAACCATCGCGCCCGGCGCCCATACCAACCTCGTCGAAAACGACGATCGCTTTTTCATCGCCCAGCTCATTCGCAGGCAGGACCCCAGAACCATCCCCTTCTCCGAGGCTCAGGAACTGATTACCGAACAGATTCGCAAAGAGCGGTGGCAAAAATTCTTCTCGGACCTGAGCGGCAAGCTCCTCGACAAAGCGGTCGTCGGAGATGTGGACAGCTTTGTGCGGGATACCGCCGCCGTCGCCTACAAAGTGTATCTAATGGAAAATCCCGGGAAGTAAAATCCATCTTGCACTGAGGACCGTATGGACAATCGGAATTTATGGGCGCCCTGGCGGATCGGCTATTTGCGGAGCCTGGACAGCCGTCAGAAAGCCGCCAAAGAAGATGGCGGCTGTTTTTTGTGCGAATACTGGAAACATCCCGAACACGACCGTGAAAATCTGGTCCTCTGGCGGGGAAAAACCAGCTTTGTCGTCTTCAACCGATTCCCCTATACCGGCGGCCACATGATGGTTGCCCCTGCGGCCCATGTCGCTAACCTCGGCGGCCTTCCCGATGAAACGCTCCTGGAAATGATGCGCCTGGGACGCGATGTCCAGACGATTCTGACCGAAGCGATTCGCGCCCAAGGCTTCAACATGGGAATCAATGTCCAGCGGTGCGCCGGTGCGGGACTGCCCGACCATGTCCACATGCACGTTGTGCCCCGCTGGGAAGGCGATACCAATTTCATGGATGTCATCGGCGATGTCCGCGTGATCAGCCAGTCCCTCGAGGAGCTCTACGACCAGTTGAAAACCCTCTCGGCAAAAATGAACCTTCCCGCTGCCGGATAAAACCACTCGCCAAAACACAGCCCCTTGCAAATCGGGCAGGAGAATCATAATCATGACGATTCGCGAATTTCAGCAGTTGATTTCGAAAAAATATGAACAGCGGGACCGCCAGCGCGGCACTCCCGCCACCTTTTTATGGTTCATCGAAGAGGTCGGCGAGCTGGCAACCGCCCTGGCCGGAACCGATCAGGATAACAAAGTCGAGGAATTCGGCGATGTCCTCGCCTGGCTTTGTACTCTCGCCAACATCAACGGCGTCGATCTCGAATCCGCCGTCCAGAAATACGCCGGCGAAAACCATCTCGGATATAAATAACCCCCCTGCCTCTCCGGCACATCCTCCGCTCCAGCCGGAGACTGGGCCTTGTCCTTTTCTCAATCCGAAGCGGCATGGCGGCAGGGCATCGTCGAAAAGAATCCCTTGACAGTGTCGACCGACAGAGATACTATAAGCTGGTTCTCTGGTATATGGATGAATGGTTGGGCATTTGCCATGATCGATATAAACAAAATTCAACCCGCCATTGCACAAACCTGCCGGCAGTTGTCCGTAAAACGACTGGGCCTGTTCGGCTCGGTCTTGACGGAGGACTTCTCCGACCGGAGCGATGTGGATGTGCTGGTGATCTTCGACGTCGAAAAAGATGTCGATTGGTTTGACCGCTATTTTTCCTTAAAGGAAAAACTCGAAGAAATCTTTCAGCGACAGGTCGATCTGGTCGTCGATAAAAAATTCCGAAATCCCGTATTTCAGCAGTCCGTGGACAGAACCCGCACCGTTATCTATGAACGATGAAATCCGAAAACATCTGTACGACATCCTCCAGGCCGCAGAGGAAATCCAGAATTTCATCCGCAGCATGGATCTCGCTGCCTACCAAAATAGCCAGCCTCATCACCCAGCGGGCCGTTGAGAGGGATTTTGAAATCATCGGCGAGGCTCTGAACTGGATTCGGCATACAGATAACGAAATTCTCACCAGAATCTCCGAGTCCCGCCGCATTATCGAATTCCGTAATATCCTGATTCATGGCTATGATGTCGTGGATGAATCCATCGTCTGGAACGCCGTAACCGGCCATTTGCCGATTCTGATCGCCGAAATCCGGGATCTTTTCTCCCTCCAATAACACATTTTCCTGTCGCCCATGCCGTCGCCTTTCCGCTTTCCAAACTCTTCGTAACCAATGTCATCCCAAGCAAGGCAAAGCCCAACGTGGTGATCTCAACTGTTATTCCTGCAAAGGAATAACATCCCCGCGAAGGATTGTCACCCATGCGGAGGTGGGGGCAGGGGCCCAAAAGAATGTAAAAATTCACCCGCTCACCCTATCCTTTCCTCGCCTCGCCCGCCGGTTCAGTTTTATAAACCATTTGTTGACAAGCAAATATGGCGGAATGGCAATTTTCCTTCCCTGGCCCGCCCGGTTCGGGTATAATACCTTTAATAAACTTGGAATCCAGTCAGCACGCCCAAAAGGCCTTTTCGGGATTTCAAATGCGGAAAGATTAAAATTTCGAAGGGACTATGCCGTAGGAGTTCTTGTATGGGACAGCGCATTGGGTTTGGATTGGCGGCAGTTCTGGGGATTCTCACTTCGTTCACCTTCGCTCAGTGCGACTTCGACTGGAAACCGGGACAGGGGATTCCGGGTGTCGATGGTGTTGTACATGCGGTTACAACATGGGATCCAGATGGGGCTGGACCTCAACCAGAGCTTTTAATTGTTGGCGGAAGTTTCACTATAGCCGGGGATGTGATGGTCAATAACATCGCGGCTTGGGATGGTACTCAATGGCAACCGCTGGGAAGTGGGATGGATAATGCGGTTTCATCACTGACGGTATTTAACGGACATCTAGTCGCCGGAGGGAGTTTTATCTCCGCTGGCGGTGTCAGTGCTAACCATATCGCGAAGTGGGACGGCAGTATATGGCTTCAATTGGGAGACGGGATGAATGATTCCGTTCTTGCTTTGACTATTTATACCAACTATTTGATAGCGGGTGGAAATTTCACAATGGCGGGGGATATTTCCGCCAATCGAATTGCTCGCTGGGATGGATCTGCATGGCATGCATTTGACCGTGAAATTGACGGAATAGATACTCAAGTTCGCGCTTTAACAACCTATAACAACCAGTTAATTGCGGGAGGATTTTTCACTTCTGCCAATGGTGTGGCAACTCAAAACATTGCCACTTGGAACGGCAGTAATTGGCTGCCTCTGGGAACAGGAGTGAATAGCTATGTCTT
>CAZOTP010000003.1:0-27095 GCA_964582655.1 uncultured Pirellulales bacterium
GGATTCCGCAGCCTGCATCTGTTCGGGCTGGACGGACGGATCAAAGCCGGCGTGGTCGCGGGATTCATGACCACCTACGATGAGGAGGTGTTTCCGTTTCTGGTTTCGCACACCTGGATGGCGTATGTGCCCGGTCAGTACCGATACCTGGATCTGCCTGATGTCGTCACGCTGAATGCCCCGAATCCCCTGATGGTGCTGAACTGTTCCCGGGACAATCTCTTCAGCATGGCGGGGATGAAGGCGGCGGAAGCGAAAATCGCCGAGGTCTATCGATTGATGGGCGCGCCGGACCGGTTCCGATGCCATTATTACGATGAACCGCATTCGCTGCTGATTCCCGCTCAGGAGGACGGCATCGGGTGGCTGGAAACGTGGCTGAAATAAGGATATCCGCGTTGTAAAAATACTTTTGGCATGGACTTGCCCGGCGGCTCTGTCGGGGTAAGAATAGAATAGGTACGCCCTCATCTGGATGGTTCTCCAGATGGATTCCCTGGATTTAACGTGGAGAGGCCGAACCTATGGATGCCCGAATGCTGCTGAATCTGACGGAAGAGCTTCTGGAGGAAGCCAAAGCGGGTCTGCTTACGACGGTGGACGAGGGGGGGAATCCACGGGTTCGGTGGATGACGCCTGCCCGGCTGAAATGGCGGCCCGGGGCGATCTACTGTTTCACGCGGCCGGATTCGGCGAAAATCCGGCACCTCGAACAACACCCGGGGGTCGAATGGCTCATCCAGAACAAATCGCTCACGAAACTGGTGACGCTGCGGGGGACGGTGAACATTGTGGACAATCCGGCGCTGAAGAATGAAGTACTGGATACGCTGGGGGGCCGGCTGGAGATGTTCTGGAAAGCGGATTTGAAGCGGACGGAGTTTGTGGTGCTGGAAACGGAGCTGGAGGAGGGAATTTATTATGAGCCGATGAAGGGCCGGCAGGAGCGGGTGAATCTGAAAGGGGGCGGATAAGCGATGGCCGAAGCGAGGGATCTGAAACGCTATGAAGCCGAGTTTTTAAAGCATCTTCTGCATCAGATGCTTTTGATCCGCCGGTTCGAGGAGCGAGCCGCGCAGCTGTACGGTCTTCGGAAAATCGGGGGATTTTTTCACGCCGATATCGGTCAGGAAGCCGTGGCGGCGGGCGCCATCGCGGCGGCGGATCTGAGGCGGGATTATGTGCTGACGGCGTACCGCGATCACGGACATGGTCTGGCCGTCGGCATGGACCCGAAAACCGTCATGGCCGAGCTGTTCGGAAAAATCACGGGCTGCTCGCGGGGCAAGGGCGGTTCGATGCATCTTTTCGATGCGCAGAAGCATTTTTTCGGGGGCAACGGCATTGTGGGGGCGCATCTGCCGGTTGCCACGGGGGTGGGTTTGAAAATCAAATACAGGAACGAAGAGGGCGTCGTGCTGTGTTTTTTCGGCGACGGGGCGATTCACCAGGGGACGTTCCATGAAAGCCTGAATCTGGCGAAAATCTGGTCCCTGCCCGTGGTGTATCTCTGCGAGAATAACCAGTACGGGATGGGGACGGATTTCCGCCGCGTTTCGGCGGTGGAGGATTTTTCGGTGATGGCGGCTTCCTACGGCATGCCGGGCAAAGCGGTGGACGGCATGGATGTTCTGGAGGTTCACGAGCACACGCGGCAGGCGGTGGAGCAGGCGAAGCAGGGGAATCCTTCGCTGCTGGAAATGAAGACGTACCGGTACCTGGGGCACTCGATGAGCGATCCGGGGACCTATCGCACCAAGGAGGAAGTGACCCAATACCGGCAACAGGATCCGATTTTGATTTTGAAGCAGCCGATGCTGGAGCAGGGGATTCTGTCGGAGGATGACTTTGCCGCGATGGAACAGCGGATTCTCGAGCAGGTAACGGAAGCGGTTCAGTTCGCCGAAACGAGCGAAGAGCCGCCATTGGAAAGCATGTACGAAGACTTATACGCCTGAGGTGACATCGTGGCGATCAAGACGTATCGAGATGCTGTTCGGGAGGCGATGGATGAGGAAATGGCGCGGGATGAGCGCGTGTTTCTGATGGGGGAGGAAGTCGCCGAGTACAACGGCGCGTACAAGGTCAGCCGGGGCCTGTGGGAGAAATACGGTTCGCGTCGGGTGATCGATACGCCGATTACCGAGGAGAGTTTCACGGGGGTGGGGATCGGCGCGGCGATGGCGGGGCTTCGCCCGATCGTCGAATGGATGCCGTTCAATTTCGCGTTTCAGGCGTTCGACCAGATCGTCAACAACGCCGCGAAGATGCGGTACATGTCGGGGGGGCAGTTCACCCTTCCGATTGTTTTTCGCGGCCCGAACGGCCCGGCGGAATGGCTCAGCAGCCAGCATTCCCACGCGTGCGCGGCGTTTTATACGCATATTCCCGGTCTGAAAGTCGTAGCGCCGTCCAATCCCTCTGACGCCAAGGGGCTTTTGAAGTCGGCGATCCGCGATGACAATCCGGTGATTGTGCTGGAGGGGGAGATGATGTACGCCTGGAAGGGGGATGTGCCGGAGGGGGAGCACCTTGTCCCCCTCGGCGAAGCAAACATTGTGCAGGAGGGGAGCGATGTTACGCTGATTACGTTTGGCCGTCCGATCGCGGCGGTGAAAGCGGCCGCGGACGAACTGGCGAAGAAAGGGATTGAAGCGGAAATTGTCGATGTGCGGACGCTTCGGCCGCTGGACCGCGAAACGCTATGCCGTTCGGTCGAAAAGACGCACCGGTGCGTGGTTGTGGATGAATCCTGGCCCGTCGCCAGCGTGGGAAGCCACATCGGCTGGCTGGTTTCCCGTCGGTGTTTCGACCTGCTCGATGCCCCGGTGGAAGTGGTCAGCTCGGAAGACATCCCGATGCCCTATAATCACAAGCTGGAACTGGCGGCGCAGCCTTCGATGGAAAAAGTGATCGAGGCGGCGAACCGGGTATTATATCAATAGGGCTGCCGCGGAAGGAATCGAACATGGCGGAAAAACTGATGATGACGGCGCTGTCGCCCACGATGGAGGAGGGGACCATCGTGAAGTGGCGTAAAAAGGAGGGCGAGGCGGTTTCGGCGGGCGATGTGCTCTGCGAGGTGGAAACGGACAAAGCGATCATGGAATACGAATCCATGCAGTCCGGCACCCTGCTGAAAATTCATGTGAAGGAAGGCGTTTCGGCGAAAGTCGGCCAGATGATCGGGATTCTGGGAACTCCGGGCGAAGAGATCTCCGCACTGGCGGAGGGGCGGGAGGACGAGAAAACCGCGGTCTCGGACGAATCGAAGCGTGAAGCGAGTGAGGCGGCACGAGCGGAACCGCCCTCTTCTTCGCCGGCGGCGGGGAAGGCGGGGAGCGAAAGAATAACGCCCGCCGCACCGGGGAAGGCGTCCGTTCGATCCAGCCCGCTGGCGCGGAAGCTGGCCGAAAAGCATGGGATCGACTGGAAACAGCTAGCCGGCACAGGTCCGGCCGGCCGCGTGATTCAGGCGGATGTGGAGCGGGCGATGCAGGAAATCCCCGCCGGCGGCGCGGCGGCGGAGGATCGCGAGATTCCCGTATCCGAAAAACGGCGGATCATCGCCGAGCGTCTTTCCGGATCGATGTTCAGCGCCCCGCATTATTATCTGACGGTGTCGGTGCGGGCGGACGGTCTGGTTCAGGCGAGGCAGAATCTCAACGCGCAGCGGGAAACGAAAGTCTCCCTCAACGCGTTTTTGATGAAATTCACCGCTGAAACGCTGCGGCGGCACCCGATGCTGAACGCCACCTGGAAGGGGACGACGATTCTCCAGCACGGGCGGATCGACCTTGCGCTTGCCGTCGCGCAGGAGGACGGGCTGATTACTCCCGTAGTCCGGGATTGCGGTCGAAAGGGGATTCTCCAGATCGACCAGGAGCTCCAGGGACTCATTGAAAAGGCGCGGAAGCGGACCCTGCTTCCGGAGGAATACTCCAACTCCACCTTCACCCTCACCAATCTGGGGAATTTTGAAATCGAGCAGTTTACCGCGGTGATCAATCCGCCGAATTCCGCGATTCTCGCCGTGGGGCAGATCAGCCGGCAGCCCATCGCGGACGAGCAGGGGCAGATTCACGCCGCTTCGATTCTGAAGCTGACCCTTTCGTGCGATCACCGGCTGGTCGATGGCGCCGCCGGCGGGGCTTTTCTGCGTGATTTGAAGCATCTGATTGAATATCCCGCGTCGGTGTGGCACTGAATCGCAGGGGAGGCGTTCCGGAGGCGACGGGGGCGGGTGCCGCTTTTTTCAAAGGGTGCAACCTTTTTCCGCACAGGAGGTTACGGCGATTCTTATCGGGCGTCGGATTGTCGAAAATTTTGTGGAATCCGGATTTTGATAGCACTATAGTGATACGCTCCAGCCGGACCGGAAAAACAGAACCGCCACCATGTGGAAAAGGATGCCTGGAATGAGCAAGGAAAAGATACGAGTACGGATTTTTGAGGATGATCAGTCGGCCAGTGTTTCGGTCGCCCGCCGCATCGCGGAGATTATTCGCCAGAAAAGTTCTCGCGGGGAGAACACTGTTCTGGGTCTGGCGACGGGGCATACGCCCGTCAAGGTCTATCGGGAACTGATCCGGATGCACCGGGAAGAGGGGCTGGATTTTTCGAAGGTCATCACGTTCAATCTGGATGAATACTGGCCCATCGCCCGGGACGCGGACCAGTCCTATTACCGCTTCATGCACGAAAATTTGTTTGATCATATTAATATCCAGCCGGAGCATGTGCATATTCCGCGCGGGGATGTGGCCGAGCACGAGGTGGGCCGGCATTGCGCGGAGTATGAACGAGCGATTGGGGCCGCCGGCGGGATCGATTTTCAGGTTCTGGGCATCGGGCGCAGCGGGCATATCGGATTCAACGAGCCCGGGTCCGGCCGGGAGAGCGTTACGCGGCGCATTCACCTGGATGCGATTACCCGGAAGGACGCGGCCAGCGATTTTTTCGGCGAAGAAAATGTTCCGGAGATGGCGATTACCATGGGCGTCGGCTCGATTCTCCAAGCGAAGGAGATCGGGCTTCTGGCGTTCGGCGAGCACAAGGCCCCCATCATTCAGCGGGCCGTGGAAGGGGATATTTCTCCCTCGGTCGCGGCGAGTTTTCTGCAGGAGCATGGCAACGCGACGATGTATCTGGATGAAGCCGCCGCCGGATGCCTGACGCGAATCACCACGCCCTGGCTGGCCGAGAGCTGCGAATGGGACGATCTGCTGCGGCGACGGGCGGTGCTGTGGCTGGCGGCCAAACTGCAGAAGCCGATTCTCAAACTCACCGACGAAGATTACGGGGAAAACGGGCTGGCGGACATCACCCGGGCGCCGGGCGGGGCGTATGACCTGAATATCGAGATTTTTCGCCGGCAGATGAAAACCATCACGGGCTGGCCGGGGGGCAAGGACGGACCCAAAAAAACGCTGATTCTCAGCCCCCATCCGGATGACGACGTGATCTGCATGGGCGGCACCATGATGCGGTTTGTAAAACAGGGACACGAGGTGCATGTCGGGTATATGGTCAGCGGGTATCTGAGTGTTTTTGACCATGACGTATCCCGGCACGCCGATTTCGTGCGCGAGTTCAATTATATTTTCGGTCTGACGCCGGAGCAGTCGGCCTCCATCGAGGAGCACATCGACAAATTTTTGAAGAACAAAAAGCCCGGCGACGTGGACACCCGCGAAGTCCAGGCGATCAAAGGGCTGATCCGCAAGACAGAGGCGATCGACGCCGCCAAATTCTGCGGCGTTCAGGAAAACAACCTGCACTTTCTGGATCTGCCGTTCTACGACACGGGAAAGGTCCAGAAGCTCTCCATCGGGACCGCCGACGTGCAAGCGGTTCGGAATCTGCTGGAAAAGCTCCAGCCGGATATGCTTTTCGCCGCGGGCGATTTGTCGGATCCGCACGGCACGCACCGGCTCTGCCTGGAAGCGATTTTCCGCGCGCTGGGCGAAATCCGGGCGTCGGGCCGCAAGGAGCCGGAGCTGTGGCTTTACCGCGGGGCCTGGCAGGAATGGTCTCCCGAGCAAATCGACATGGCCGTTCCCCTGTCTCCTGACGAGCTTCGCCGCAAGCGTTTCGCGATCTTCCGGCACGAAAGCCAGAAAGACCGTGCCATGTTCCCGGGCCCCTATGACAGCCGCGAATTCTGGCAGCGATCCGAAGACCGCAACATTCAGACCGCCAAAACCTACGACATGCTCGGTCTGCCTGAATATCACGCGATTGAAGCCTTTGTAAAATGGCCGATTCCCCGGTCCAACTATATCCAGAAGCAACTGGACAAGGCATAATTTCAACAGGAAGATTCCCATGAATAAAGCCGTTATTCTGGCTCGCGGACTTGGAACGCGAATGCGAAAAGCGGACGCGTCCGCCTTGATGAGCGAGGAAGAAGCGAAAATCGCCGCGACCGGTGTGAAGGCCCTGATTCCGATCGACCGGCCGTTTCTGGATTATGTTCTTCACGGTCTGGCGGAAGCGGGGTATTCCCGAATCTGTCTGGTGATCGGGCCGGAACACGACGCCATCCGGGACTATTACGGCAAGCTACCGTGCAAGCGGATTCGCGTCGAATTTGCGATTCAGGAAAAACCGCTGGGGACGGCCGATGCGGTGAAATCGGCCGAGTCCTTCGCCGCCGGGGAACCGGTCCTGGTGATTAATTCGGACAATTATTATCCGTTGGAGGCGTTTGCGGGCCTTCGCCGGCTGACGAGCAGCGGTCTGGCCGGCTTTGACCGCGACGCCATGCTCCGGGGAAACATTCCTGCCGACCGCGTCACGAAATTCGCGGTGATTCAAACCGATTCCCGGGGGCGATTGACGAAGATCCTGGAAAAGCCCGATGAGCAGACCCTGGCGAGCCTTCGCCCGCCGATCCAGCTGAGCATGAACTGCTGGCGCTTTGGGCCGGCGATTTACGAAGCGTGCAAGCGGATATCCCCGTCGCCCCGCGGGGAGTATGAAATCCCCGACGCCGTGAGCTACGCAATGCGGGAACTGGGCGAAACGTTTCAGGTGGTTCCCGTGGCCGACGCCGTGCTGGATTTGTCCAGCCGCTCGGATATCGCGTCGGTGAAACAAATCCTGACTGGTTCGGAGGTTCGGCTTTGAGCGGGGCGATTCATCTGGAAGAATGTTTCGACACCGAGTCAATGGTTCGGCGTCTGCGGCGGGGGGGATTGAGCGCATCGTCGGCGAAGGCGAAGGTTCCCCTGTTCCAGAACGCCGCCAGGGCTTTGCAGTCGGGGGGCATTCCCGGCGCGAGCGAAATCCGGGGCTATTTTGTTCCCGGGCGGATCGAGGTTCTCGGCAAACACACCGATTACGCCGGCGGCCGCACCATGGTGATGGCCGTGGAAAAAGGATTTTGCCTGCTGGCATCGCCCCGCGGGGATTCGCGCGTGCGAATTTTCGCGCCGGCGGTTTGCGATCAAGTCGAATTTCCGCTGGAATCCTCGCTGGAGCCGAAACTGGGACACTGGAGCAATTACCCCATGACGGTCGGGCGGCGACTGGCTCGAAATTTCGGGGAAAACCTTCGGGGCGCCGACATCGCGTTCGATTCCGATCTTCCAGCCGCCTCCGGGATGAGCAGTTCCAGCGCGTTGCTCACCGCATCCTATCTGATCCTTGCGGCGGTCAATCGCCTGTCCGAGCGGGCGGAATACCGCCGGGAAATTCACAGTCCCGAAGAGCTGGCCGGTTATCTGGGCACGATAGAAAACGGACAGAGCTTCGGCTCTCTCGCCGGGGACAAAGGCGTCGGGACTTTCGGCGGCAGCGAAGATCACACCGCGATTCTTTGCAGCCAGCCCGGCGTGATCAGCCAGTATTCCTATTGTCCCGTGAAGTTTGAGCGGCTGCTTCCGGTGCCGGCCGGTTATGTTTTTGCCATTGGCGGCAGCGGCGTTGTCGCCGAAAAGACGGGCGCTGTTATGGAGCAGTACAACCGGGCGTCGCGTCTGGCGACTGCCGTGTTGAGGCTCTGGAACCATGCCACCAGCCGCAGCGACGGCCATCTTGCCGCCGCCGTCGCATCGATGCCCCGGGCCGCGGAGCGGATGCGGGATATTCTCCAACAAAGTCGGGATTCGGAATTTTGTCCTGACGATTTACTGGCCCGTTTTGGTCAGTTTTTCGAGGAGAGCGAGCAGATTATCCCCGCGGCGGGCAATGCCCTGATGCGGGGAGACATTCGGGCATTTGGATCGCAAGTTGCGCGTTCACAGGAGCTTACGGAAAGTCTGCTTCGAAATCAGGTTCCCCAGACCGTCTATCTGTCGCAGTTGGCCGTCCAGCTTGGTGCCTCCGCCGCCAGCGCTTTTGGGGCCGGTTTTGGCGGAAGCGTCTGGGCTTTGGTGAAACGTCCCGTATCGGAGAGTTTCCTTGGCCGCTGGGAGGCGGAGTACCGGCAGCAGTTTCCGGCAACGAACGAATCGTGCAATAGGGCGTTCTCCACGGCGTTTTTCCTTACGGAAGCAGGCCCGGCGGCGTTTGAATTGCAGCAGGGTCTAACCTAACCCGGCCGGTAACGGGGTGTCTAACAAAGTCTGGCTTTTGGGGGGTGTTTTGCGGTACGTTTATGTCTAAAACGGTCTGGTCGACAGCGAAACAGGGTATTTTGAATGAAAAAGATTATTATACTGTTCATTGTGCTGGTGATACTGGCGGCGGCGGGCGGCTGGTATTGGAAGCAAAATCATGCCGAGACCGCCATGCTCTTTGTGAAAAGCCCTGTCAGCCGGGGCGACCTTCTGGTGAGCATCAGCGCCACTGGCACTGTTCAGCCGGAAGAAGTGGTCGATGTCGGCGCCCAGGTTGCCGGTCAGATTCTGTCATTCGGAAAAGATGTGAACGGAAAAACGGTGGATTACGGATCCGTTGTCGAGGAGGGCACGGTTCTGGCGCGGATCGATGATTCGGTGTATGTGGCCGAAGCCGCCCAGGCCGAAGCGCAGGAGCAGTCCGCCCGTTCCGGTCTGATCCGCGCGGAAGCGGACCTCGAACAGCTGAAAGCCAAACTTTATCAGGCGGAGCGGGACTGGCATCGCGCACAGAAACTCGGCCCTTCTGAAGCCCTCGCCGAATCGACCTACGATTCCTATCGTTCGGCGTACGAAATCGCCAAATCGAATGTCGCCGTCGGCGAAGCGGCGATCCTTCAGGCCAAGGCGGCCATCGCGCAGGCCGGCGCTGTTGTTCAGCGGGCGCACCGCAATCTGGGATACTGCACGATCAAATCCCCCGTCAAGGGAGTCATCATCGACCGTCGGGTGAATATCGGCCAGACGGTTGTTGCCAGCCTGAACGCGCCGAGTTTGTTTCTCATCGCCAAGGACCTCAAGCGCATGCAGGTCTGGGTTGCCGTCAACGAAGCCGATATCGGAAAGATTCAGCCCGGCCAACAGGTCCGGTTTACGGTAGATGCATTTCCCGGTGAACAGATGCGAGGGGAAGTGGGGAAAGTGCGTCTGAACGCGTCCATGACGCAGAATGTGGTAACCTATACCGTGGAAGTCCTCACCGACAATTCCAGCGGAAGGCTATTGCCCTATCTGACGGCGAATGTCCAGTTCGAGCTGGAAATCCGAAAAAACGTACTGCAAGTTCCCAACGCCTCGCTGCGATGGATGCCACAGCCTGGTCAGATTGTCGCCGATCAGCGGGCGGCGTACCTCCAGACGCCGCCGGAGAAAAACGGCAAACCTTTACCGGCGCAACCCGCAGGCGAACCGTCCCGAAAAAGCCCTCATCAGCAAGACGTGGTCTGGGTTGCCGAAGGCGATTTTGTGCGGTCCATCCCCGTTCGCGTCGGGCTCACCGACGGCATGCAGAGCGAAGTGGAGGCGGAGGGTTTGAAACCGGATATGGAAGTGGTCCTGGGCGTCCAAACGAAGGACGAGCAGGCTTCCACCAGCAATCCCTTTACCCCGCGGATGCCGGGCCGTTCCGCCGGACCGCGACCGTAAATTTATGCGACCTGTTCCGGAGTGACTTTCGTGGATTTGATCGAGCTTCGTGATATTTATAAAACGTACCATCTGGGCGACATATCCGTCCCCGTGCTCAAGGGGGTTTCCCTGTGCATAGTCAAGGGGGAGCTTATCGCGCTGATGGGAGTTTCGGGCTCGGGTAAAAGCACGCTGATGAATATTCTCGGCTGTCTGGACCGGCCCACCGGCGGACAGTACTGGCTGGATGGCCAGGAGGTTTCCCGCTTTTCGGCCGATGCCCGCGCGATGGTTCGCAACCAGAAACTGGGATTTGTCTTCCAGAATTTCAATCTTCTTCCCCGCACCAGCGCCCTGGACAACGTGGCCATGCCGTTGACCTACACCGCCCGGCATCTTTCCGAGCGGGATATGCGTGCCCGGGCCGAAGAGATGCTCCGGCGCGTCGGACTCGCCGACCGTATGCATCACGAGCCTTCCCAGCTTTCGGGGGGTCAGCAGCAGCGGGTGGCCATAGCCCGGGCGCTGGTCAACCATCCGCCTGTGCTTTTCGCCGATGAGCCCACGGGAAATCTCGATTCGCGGACGAGCGAAGAGGTGCTGGCGATGTTCCAGCAGCTCAATCAGGAAGACGGCATCACGATTATTCTTGTAACGCACGACGCCTATGTCGCCGAACACGCCAAGCGCGTGATTCACATTCACGACGGGGTGATCGTGGATGGAGTCATGCTGCGGCATGAGACGAAGGGGGAAGCGCCGTCCGGCTCGAATGCCAAGTTGGGAGGCGTCGGATGAAAGGTTATCGGACATTTCGAACTGCCATCCGGGCGCTGCGCCGCAATCCCATGCGGGCGATGCTGACCACGCTGGGAATCATCATCGGGGTCGGGGCGGTGATCGCCATGATGGAAATCGGCGCCGGCTCGGCGACTTCCATTCAAAAAGCGATTGCCAGCATGGGCGCCAATGTTCTTCTGGTGCTGCCCGGCACCGCCTCGAGCGGGGGCGTGAGCTTCGGCTCGGGCAGCGTGACCACTCTGACTCCGGACGACTGCCAGGCGATTCTGCAGGAATGCCCGGCCGTGCGAAACGCCGCCGTGGTGGTTCGGTCCCGCACGCAGGTGGTGTATCAAAACCGGAACTGGGTTCCCACGATCATGCACGGGACCACGCCTTCTTTTCTGGATGTGCGGGACTGGAAGGAACTGGTCCGCGGGGAATGCTTTACCGACCGCGATGTGCTCAACGCCAACAAAGTCTGCCTTCTGGGCCAGACCGTGGTCCGCGAGCTGTTCCAGGGGGAGGACCCCATCGGCAAGGAAATCCGGATTAAAAATGTCGCCTTCCGCGTGGTGGGTGTGCTGAGCCGGAAGGGGGCGAATATGATGGGGATGGATCAGGATGATATCGTGCTGACGCCCTGGACGACGATGAAATATCGGGTTACGGGATCGACTCTTTCCAGCGGCAACCAGAGTTCCGCGGCGACCAGCGGCAGCGGAACCACCAGCTCCGTCAACACGCTCAGCAATCTCTATCCCAGTCAGTCGCCTTCGCTGTATCCGGAGCAGTCCGCCCTTCAGCAGGCCAACAATCCCATGCCCGTGCGGTTCACGAATATCGATCAGATCCTGGTCGCGGCGCGAAGCGGGGAGGAAATTCCCGCCGCCATCGAGCAGATTACCGAATTGCTCCGCCGCCGGCACCGCATCGCCGCGGGGGAAGCCGACGATTTCAACATCCGCGACATGACCGAAATGAGTAAAACGCTTTCATCGACCACTACGCTGATGACCAATCTTCTGCTGTGTGTCGCGATGATATCCCTGGTGGTCGGCGGGGTGGGGATTATGAACATCATGCTGGTTTCGGTGACCGAGCGGACCCGGGAGATCGGCCTTCGCATGGCCGTCGGGGCCCGCGCGCGAGACATTCTCCGGCAGTTCCTCGTCGAGGCCGTTGTTTTGTGTCTGGTGGGCGGGGCGCTGGGCATTCTGGTCGGGCATGGCGGCTCCCGGCTGGTGAATGTGTTCCTCCACTGGCCCGTCGAAACCTCCCCCGCCGCGATCGCCGCATCCGTGCTGGTGTCGGCGGGCGTGGGCATCGTATTTGGCTTTTACCCGGCGTGGAAAGCGTCCAAGCTGGACCCCATCGAGGCGCTGCGTTATGAATAACATTCGAACGGCTCCAACGGGATTTGGATTTCTTCTTTGTATGTTGGCAATTTCCGGGTGCCAAGTCGGCCCTGATTACACGCCGCCGGAAATCTCCGTGCCGGAACAATGGAGCGGACCGGGCACCGGGGCTGGGGCCGTAACTCCGGAGGAAGCCGATCAACAGCTTGCGCGGTGGTGGACGGGTTTCCGCGATGAAACCCTGACGGAACTCATCGAAGAGGCCTTCGCATCCAATCTCGACCTGCAGCTCGCGGAATCCCGCATTCGCCAGACCCGCATTGCCCGTCAGATCGCCGTTTCGGGCCTGGGTCCGGCGATCGATGCCGCCGGCTCGTTCCAGCGGAGTAAAATTCCGCCAAGCGGAATCACCGGCAATCAGTATCAGGCCGGATTCGACGCCAGCTGGGAGCTGGATGTGTTTGGCGGCACCCGCCGCGAGATCGAAGCCGCCCAGGCCGACATTCAGGCATCTGTCGAATCGCGGCAGGATGTCCTGATTACGCTCGCCGCCGAAGTGGCGCGAAATTACATCGAGATGCGGGACCTGCAGGAGCGAATCGGCATCGCCGCGAAGAATCTGCAGTCGCAGAAACACAGCGCCGATCTGACCCGGAAACGGTTTGATACCGGTTTTGTCAGCGGGCTTGACGTTGCCAACGCCGACGCCCAGGTTGCCACCACGATGGCGGTGATTCCGCAGTTGGAAGCCGCCGAACAGCAGGCCATCTATCGCTTGAGCGTTCTATGCGGAATGGATCCGGGCGCTTTAAAGAGCGAATTATCCGTTGTCCATGCGGTACCCACCTCTGTACCGCTTGTTCCCGAGGGCGTTCCCTCCGAACTGCTGCGGCGAAGGCCCGATATCCGACTTGCCGAAGCGGAGATTCACGCGGCGACCGCGCGGATCGGTGTAGCGACGGCGGAATTTTTCCCCCAATTCACTCTCGGCGGATCCATCGGCTATCGGGCTTCCGAAGCCGACGAACTTTTCGATCCGCTCAGCCGATTCTGGTCGCTTTCTCCGTCCGTCCGCTGGCGCATTTTCGATACCGGCCGCATTCTCTCCGAAATCGAGCTGCAGAACGTTCTTCAGGAACAGTCGGTCATCCGTTATCGCCAGACGGTTTTGAACGCCCTGGAAGAAGTCGAAGGGGTCCTGATCGCCCTGGCCAAGGAAAAAGAGCATTATGACGCCCTTGCCCGGGCTGTCGAAGCCAATCGAAAAGCCGTCGAATTGTCTCTTCGTCTGTACGCTGCGGGCGAAATCTATTTTTTGGATGTGCTCAACGCCCAGCGGTCCCTCTTTGTGACCGAAGATGCGCTCTCCCAGAGCAAAAGCTCGCTGTCCACCGATCTGGTATCGCTGTACAAAGCGCTGGGTGGAGGCTGGCACGAGCCGGCTGGGGACGAAGAGCTTCCCTGAGAATGTCATGGGGGCGGGACAATGGCATCCCCGGGGGGGGGTATAATTCGAAAGGGCAAATGCAAAGCGGGAGTTTATTCCGGCCGCCGGCGGTGCTGTGCCACGGTTTCCCTCGCCGTTTCCAGCTCCTCGAACGTCTCGGGCTGAATCTGCAGCGGCGCTTTGCGGAGAGCCTTTTGCGGCGACTGGTTCAGCAGAGGTTCGCATTGTTTCTGAATCGCCTGAATCATGCGATCCGGCAGAACATCGAAAATGGATTTTTCCTGCGCCGAATCCCCCGCCGGTTCCAGCACGCCGCAGCGACCGTGATATTCATCGGGGCAGATTTCCGACCGGTCGTCCGGACGGCGGATCAGAACCGCCTGTTTTCCCATGGCCAGGGCCAATTGAACGCCCAGTCCTTCGGCGCCGATGACCAGATCGCAGCCGGCGACCATCCGCAGCGAATCGGCCGGACTCATCGGTCCGTGGCAGATCGCCGCGCCCGACGCGGCGATGGTCTGCATGAAGCCATCCATTTCGCGGGAGCCCAGCAGAATCGGAGCCGCCCGAAGCTGCTTGAGCATTCTCGCCGCTTCCATCCATCGCAGGGGAGGCCAGTACGGTTTGTCCGAACCTTCCAGCGGCGTCACATCCAGTCCCACCATGAGTCTTGCCGAGACTTTTGGCGTCTGGATATCGTCGGGGACCAGCAGGCGGGGCGTTTCGCGGCGGTATTCCAGGCCGCACATCTGAAACAATCCCCGGATTCCGCCAACCCCTTCGTTTGTCATCGACTGGGGGAACAGCTTCCGGAGATAGTGCTCGTAGGCGTCTTCATCGAGGGGCCAGGGTTCGGAGGCGCGGAGCGAAAATCCTTTTTTGATTTTGGCATCGACCAGGTTGGCGATGGCACAGGCGCCGCGGTCCATATCGGGATTGATCAGCATCTCGAAACTGTCCATCTGCAGGCGGGCCATGTTCGCCGGATTGAGATCCAGGACCTCGTCTGCCTGTTTTTGAAGGAGTTCCGGAAAGCGGGTCAGATAGACCAGTCGCATATCGGGGTCTTCCTGTTTCAGGCGGGCCAGGAGGGCGTGGCTTCGGATCAGCCGGGCGGGGGAGGAAAGCTCGATCAGAAGAATTTTGTTTTCCCGCGGACGATACATGGAGCAGCGGCAGGTTTTTCCTTCCCGCCGATGGGGCAGGCAGGGCCGGTCGCCATGAAAAAACACACAGTCGCGTCGGATAATCTCGATTTGTTCTTTCTTACGCAAGGCTGATCTCGCTGATCCTCGGTATCACCCCGAAAAACGGTATCACAGTTCAGGTCGTACTGTTTGTATCGGCAAGGGGGGCGGGGCGGATTAACGGCTTTTCCGGAAAGGCCTTAGGATTTTGAAAATTCCATTGGAGACCTGCGTCCATTCCGTCCGATAAGCCAATTTTCCGTCCCATAACCTCGCGCCGCCGCCAAGTCTTCCGGCGCAAAAAAAGACCGCGAATCGGAGGATCCGCGGTCGGAGGCATTCGGTTTCCCTATCCGCTGTTATTCCAGGCGTTCGTAGCGGGATTCGAACGTGACTTCCGTGAGCATTGCGTTGGTGTTGGGCGCGGCAGCATCTTCGGGCGATTTACCGTATTTTTCCATTCCGAGGAAAAACGTTTCTTCCAGCATCATCAGGTAGCAATACATGTTGATTTGTTCCTTCACGGCACAGCCTTTCGCCGTGTCAAAGGCATCGTTTCCGTCGTATTTGAACTCCTGCATATCGCTGGTTTCTTTGAGCAAGGCGCCAAAGTCATGCGGCGCCGGGGCGGGCGGGAACCCTTCCGGCCGAACCATGAGTGGTTCGGAAATGGAACGGACCGTCACGATCGAGCCTGTTTTGTCGGACTGGATCGAATCCACGGTAAAGGTCCGGCGAATCGCTTCCGCTTTGACCATCGAATCGGGAATTTCCACGGTCCATTCATAGGTTTGCCCTTGTTGGACCCTGGCCGGCGCGTTTTGCAGGAAATCCCGCTGGTGCACGCGGCGAATCATCGAATCGCTGAGGAGTTCGCTGACGAGGGATTCCTTGTCGCCGCTGAAATATTTCTCCCGAACGCCCGAGAGCCCCTGAATGTCCAGAATCTTTGTGTTGGGCGCGATTTTCAGGGTGTATTCGACGTCGCGCATGGGGGGCATCGCCGCCCAGGTGGTATCAAGGCCCGCCGGACCGCTGCGATAGTAGTGCTGGATTTTCTCCTCATTGGGCGTATCCAGATCCAGCTGGACTTCGGCCTGCTCGATGGAGACCTTCATGAGAGCCGAGCCGTCCGGTTCGACGGAGACGATTTCCCGGTTCAATACGAGAGTCTCGGTGGTTTTTCGGGAACTCATCCCCTGCGGCTTTTTATCCTCCATTTCGATCCAGTTTTTATAGGTGCGGACGCTGGTATAGCGGATTTTGTCCCGGTCCCCGGGTTTGTATTTGCATCGGAACTCCACTGTCTGCCGGCATCCGGCCAGGAGGGACACTCCGACCGCCAGCGCCATCAGTCCGCCAAGAGGAATGCGTTTCATGATACAACTCCTGAGATTATGCCTGGTTTGTGCCAATCCCCGCCGAAATCGGCTAATGGGGATGAACGAACAACCGAACAACCTGAAAACCACCATCTCATGGTAGTATCTCTCCCCGGCCCTGTCAAGCCAAAGGGTTTGCAAACGGTATCGCTGTTTTTCCGGGTTTTCCGCGCCGACGAAGCGGCGGGCGGATTATTCGGACTGGAGCCAGTGGTTTCGGACCATTTCCAGGTCGTTCAGATCGACCCTCAGATCGCGATTGAAGTCGCCCTGGAGATACATCAAGTCTTTGATGTATCCGGCAGACCAGTCCGATTTGTTGGGCCAGAGGGTCGGATCGTAGGGCGAGGTGTTTTTCATCCACTGCGAGCGAACCTGGAGCAGGTCGGCGGAATTTACGAGGCCGTCGCCGTTGGGATCAAAGATGCGATGAAGAGGCCGGTTTCGCGGGGGGCAGCCTTCCCGTTTGATGGCATAGAGCCTTTGTGCATCATCGATGACATATATTTTTTTTCCGTCGCCGATGACGGGATAACTCAGGGAATCGGCGCCGTCGAAGCGGGAGATCATTTCGCCGGCGGGATTGAGGACGTAGAGCGAGGCGTCTTCGCCGGCGGCGTAAATCAGACCGTCTGTATCGATGGTCAAGGTAAACTCTCCCATGCGGCCCAGGCGTTTCACCCACTGGAGGGTCCCGGCAGGATTCACCGACCGCAGATAGCCATCCCCGACTCCAAAGCTGACATACACGCTTCCGTCCGGTCCCACAGCCGGCTCGGTCCAGGCGGAGCGATAGAAGAGTCTCTGGTACAGATAATCGAAATGTCCCGACGCCGGATTGCCCAGATCGAGTGCCCAGCGGGTGGCGCCGTCGGCGGGATTCAGCGCGTAGAGGTAGGTGTCTTTGAACATGCTGATATAAATCGTCCCGTCGGGTCCGGCGACCGGCGCGGAGACAAATCCGCCTTTCACCCACGAGCCGTTGGGATTGACATAGGGATTGGACGCGGCGGAGAAATCGCGTTTCCAGAGAACCGAACCGCTGGGGGCGCTCAGGGCGTACAGAATGGGCTGCGAGGCGCACCCGACCAAAACCGACCCATCCTGCGCCAGGCTCAGCGGCGCCAGGATAGAGCCGGGCAATCGGCCATTGGGTTCCACGGCGAACGTCCACACTTCGCTGCCATCTTCCGCCAGAGCAAAGACCTTGCCGCCTATCGAGGCAACATACACCCGGCGATCGGTTCCCAGGACAACCGAACCCAGCATGGCTCCTTCCATGGCATGCGTCCAGCGAAGCTGACCGCTCTTGTCTATCGCAAAGAGCGTACCGTTTCCATTGCCGATGTACACCGTGCCATCGTGTCCGACCGCGGGAGTCGTGGAAAGTTCGCTTCCCGTGGCATAGCTCCACAGCAGATTGCCGTTTTCATCCAGGGTATAAATCGTTCCGTCTTCCCCGCTGAGATGCAAATGTCCTTCTGCGCCGAATACCACACCGCCGGCGAGTTTTTCCGGCGAATCAAACTGCCATGCGATGCAGCCCAGTTCGGGTCCTTCCAGACCGCTCAATCCTCTTCGCATGCCGTTTCCGCCCAGAGTCGGCCAGTCGGAAAGGATCTCTTCCCCCGCCGTCATCGGCCGGATGGAAAAGACCTGGTCCATGCCTTTATACTGCATCCACGCCGGAGGACTGGCCGCTTCGATTTTTACCCTGCACTCGGCGGAATCCACTCCGGCCGGCAGGGGCCATTCGTATTCTCCGGTGTTGGCCAGGTCATTGGCGATGGGATTCCAGTTTGCGCCCCGATCCGTGCTGTAGGAAAGATTCACGGCTTCTTCATATCCGACGCTGTTCCACCGGATGAAATGGGAGCTTCCGGCGGCCCAAGTCTCGCCGGCTTGTGGACTTTGCAGGACGAGGGTCGGGGGGATTTCATCGGCGCCGATATCCGCCCGGCTTCCCATGATGCGCGACTGCCCGTCAATATCCGCGGCGTTCAAGTCCGCCATTGCCGGATCGCCTGTGTCGCGGCAGGGTGAATCCAGCCGCAGATGATAATCGCCGGGGGTAATATAGTACAAAGAAGGATATAGCAGAGACATCGTTCCCAACTCGATAAATCCCGGATAAGCGGAAATATTGCCTCCCTGTTCTGTGATGTCAAACTCCTGCACCGTCGAAGTTGCCGTCCTTTCATAAGCGCTGCTGATACAGCAATACCGAACATCAGGCCGGCTTTCTTCTGCAATCAAGAGATCCCTGGAATATCGTTCGGGGCTGCTGCAGATAATTGTATTTTGAATCAGGGGGCGTGCATAAAAGCAGTCTACCTGAAAATCCCCCTGCCCATTGGATTTCACATAATTATTCGCAATGGTGCAATGATCGATCCGGGGTGTGCACGTTTGAGGATTGATATTGCCAAAATCGCAATGGATATACAAGGCGGAGGGAACATAGTAGGCGGTATTATCTACAATAAAACAATTAGACATTTTGGCCTGACAGGTTCCTGATAAACAAACCGCCCTTCCCTGCACTCTGTTGATGGAACATCTTCGGATGATCGGTGAACTGTCTTTGACAAAGATTCCCCCTCCGTCGGATGCTTTTCCATTCGTCAGGGTGAAACCTTCCAGCACGCTTTCCGGTCCTTCGCCACTGACGAATCTCACACATGTGCCGTACTGCTGTCCATCGATAACGGTGCTTTCCACCACGGACCAGTCGGACGGATTTTCGCTTCGGAGGAGAATAGCCTTGCCGTTGAAAATGATTTTTTCCTTATAGGTCCCCGGCGCAACGAGAATGGTCGATTTTTCCGGCACACCGTCAATCGCGCTCTGAATGGCTGCATAATCGCCCGGTACGTGATACGCCGCCCGGTAATTCAAGGCAACCGTAATGGTCTGGGTGGGATAATTCCCGTCGAGGTCCGCCACGGTAACCGGGCAGGTATGAATCCCGGGGACCAGGCCACTGACCCCGACAAGATGAAACAGCAAAGTCAGATTCTGGGAGGTGTTGATCTGTCCCTGCAACGGGGTGACTTCCAGCCAGTCGCAGGATTCCTGAATCTCCAGTCGCAGCACGCCGGTGGTTGTGTTGCGCACCGTGATGCCCTGATCGCCCGGAAGGGGCCAGTATTCCGATACCTCAAAATTTACTTCATATCCCGACAGATCAATTACCGGAATCATCGGCGCATATTCATATGCTCCCATGTCAACGGTTGCCGTTCCGTTCACATCGCCGTCGATTTTTCGTGCGCCTCCGTCCAGATCCACTGTCGGGAGACCACCTGACGGAGTGTTGGTCCCTGCTTCCGCACAAGGGGAACTGACCGGAATGCGATAATTACCGGAGGCGGGATTTATAAACTGAGGATCCAGGCTGATGTTTCCATCCCCCTCGAACAGGTCCTCCACACAACTGTAGATGGGAGCCTTGGCCTCCACGGATTGAGGCTTGGAATTTCCCCAGATGATGCAATTCACAATGTCCGCTTTTTTGCACCAGTAGAAGGCGCCGCCCCGTTTGGCGCCCTCCTCTCCATTGATTACGGTATTGTTCACAATCGTACAGTTGATGAACCGCCCGTCGGCGGTTACGGCTCCTCCGGTATCCCCGGCCGCATTTTCCGCGATCAGACAGCTTGCGATGGTGCCATCACAGAGGCCCAGCCCGCCCGCGCCATACACCGCTTCATTCTGAATGATCTTGCAGCTTTCAATGAGTCCGTCGCAACAGGCTATACCGCCGCACCAATCGGCCCGATTGTTGCGAACGATGCACCGCCGGATCGCGGCATGAGTTGGACTGAGGTAATTTCCATCGATTCCCCCGCCGGCAAAATTTTGATTTCCTCCGGTAATCGTAAATCCCTTCAATTCACAGGCGCTGGTTTCTGTTCCGGCAAATTTCACCACGGCGGTTGTGCCATCTCCCTGGATAATTGTTGTCTCCACGACCGACCAGTCGGAAGGATTTGCCGAAGTCAGAGTAATATTTTTTCCTTTGAAATTGATATTTTCCAAATAGGTACCGGAGGAAACTACAATTCCATCGCCCTCGAATGCGGCGTCAATAGCCTCCTGGATGGTGGGATAGTCTTCGGGAACTTCGATCGTCCCATCCGCGGGAAAGACATGAAATGTGATTTGTGCCGTTTCCGAAGGAAGCCCCGGCATGGTATCGAAGATCATGACACTGCAGGTATGGGTGCCGGCAGACAAGCCGGCGGGATTGACGGAAAGGCTTACCGGATAGACCTCTGCCGGGCCGCCGGAAATTCCATTAGTTGCGCTGAGAGACAGCCAGGAACAGGCTTCCGTCGCTTGCCAGCTTAAAACTCCGTCGCCGGCATTCCAGATTTCCATAATTTTTTCATTCGGGTTCGCCCCGTTTTGCTGGGCCAAAAAAACAAATTCTCTCTGGGAGATTCCAATCTGGTGCGTGTTGAACGTCAGGGTAACGGGAATGGCATAGGGAGAATTCGATGCGAACGGGTCGCGAATCAGCAATTGGCAAGTATGTACTTCTTCGGTCAAACCGCTACTGTCAACCTGTAACGTCACGCTCGTTTTTTCTCCTGTAGAACTCCCGCTGTCAGGAACTGCCGAAAGCCAGGGACAGGAGTAATCCAGGTGCCATTGCAATTTATGATCGGAGGAATTCCAGATTTCAAACGTTTGCGGCGCAGGATTCCCGGCACCTTGACGAGTATAAAATCGAATAGAATTCGCGGATGCTTTGATCTGCGGAAGAACCGCGGTTAATGTAACGGGAATGACCTGGGGGCTTGCGGCGGCCTGGGAGTCTTCCACATGTAAATCACAGGTATAAATCCCACTTGTCAAACCTGCGCTGTTCACATGAAGCGTGACTTCTCCGGGTGTTTCCTCGGTAGCCGTTCCCGTTGTGGAGGATATGCTAAGCCAGTCGGCATTTTCTGCAAGAGTCCAGTGAGCCGTACCTGATCCGGAGTTTCGAATTGTAAGAATCTGATCGCCGGGGAATCCCGCATCCGGATCGAGTTGAAACGAAATCTCTGTCGGTGTTACAAGATAGATCTCGGCCTGCAAGGCAGAAATTCCGGAAAACAGCGAAATAATGCCGTATAACAACCATGAACTTCGACAAAACATTAGCGTACCTCCTAGAAAAGGTTGTGCCATAAGGTCGTATGCAACCACTGATATCGCAATTGAATCAGATCATAACTATTCACCACGCCGTCCCGGTTAAAATCGGCGGAAACAGGAGTCCCGGTGCGCAGCCATTGGGCGCGCAAGTGCAGCAAATCCCCGTTGCTAACGATGCCATCGTTGGTAATATCCGCTTGCAGAGACCAACCTCGCGGACCGATGCTGGCCTGGTCTGTCCCGCCATAGGCTCCCATGTTCACCCGAATATTTTCACAATACAAGAAATCCGGATCGAAAGGAGTTAAAATTATTTCCTCCGCCAACGGGCTGCCGGGGCACCCCGCATCGATGCAGGCGCTGGTCTGTTCATCCCAGGTCCATTGCTGTAAACCAGGATCCCACCGCAATCCCTCGCTGCGGAGATGAAAATCTCCTGCGGCAGCATCGGCAAAAAGCGGATCGACATTCACATTGCCCACACCGGGCCATCCTCCCTGAATGTCGCAATATTCCACCGTCAAACTCCCAGCAAGGCCCTGAGGGTTTTCCCACACAATGCTGTTTCTCAAAACAGCCGCCTGAGCACCAAAGTTGATAAAAATACCTATTCTTGTATTGTTTACTATCGAGCAATGGATTATCTCTAAATGGGTATCGTTATTCGTAAAATTCCCTGTGGCATAAATTGCCCCACCTGAATTTCCTGATATATTATCACTGACAATACACTGCTTCATCTCGATAAAACTTTTTTCTACATAAACAGCGCTGCCAAAGGGGGTAAAGCGAACCGTGTTCCCGTTGATAACACATTTTTCTATTACACCCGCACCGGAATTAAAAGAAATCCCACCTCCGCGGAGATCGCAAAGATTATTTTCTAGGCAACAATCAACGATCAATGTCTTATCGCCAGTTTCTCTAAGATATAAACCACCGCCGTAACGGGCATCATTACCCGTAAAAACACAATTTCGTATTTCCGGATTTCCGCCGGAACATGCCATTCCACCCCCCGGAGCATCGGTATTGACACCCTCGGCCTTGTTATTTTCTATCCGACAATCGATTAATTGAATATCGCTGTTATCACACAAAAGCCCTCCGCCTTTTTTATACCCCCGATTATTTTTGATCGAGCACTTTTCGATCACCGGGCTGCTGTTTCCGCAAACAATCCCTCCGCCATAATCGCGGAATCCATTCATGATGGTAATGCCGGACAGGATGGAATCATGGCCTTCCCCGGATTGAAAAAGGAAGCCGGAATGGTATTCACTTTCCGTCCCCTGGCAATCAACGATCGTGACATCCTTGATCCCATTTTGATCCGGATTGATGCTCCGAACCCGAATTGCTTTTCCGTGAAAATTGATGTCCCGATTCCCTGCTCCTCGGTAGATTCCCGGATACATCACAACTTCATCGCCATCCACGGTTAGCTGGATCGCCGCCTGGATGGTGGCTTTGGGGCCATGCACGCCATCCCATCCCTGCGTCAGGCCGTCCCAGGCGTCATTCCCGCTTGTAGAGACGTAAAAGGTGGTGCCGCTTGCCGCCGAGGCTGTCGTCAATAGAGCAATCAGCCATCCCGTAACGTATTTTTGAGCCGCCATGTTCCTGATCTCCGCAATAAAGTAATAACCCTCCAATCCCGCTCCTCAGGAAACCGGACCCGCTTGCATTCCCGCCTGAGTGGAATCAGAATATCGATGGTTGAAGAAACCTTTACATAATCTGTTATTCTACCGGAAAAGCCGTTGTTTGTCGAGCCTGAAAATCGGCAATTCGTTAAAATACAGCCGGTTCCGCCGGACAGCGTCTTTGGGGCAGGTTTGGGGCAGGGGATCGTCCCCCTGTTTCCGGTTTTTCATAACCATTTGTCGGGATTGGCGTTAAAAAACCGTTTCCCTTTTTTCCCCGGCTCTGCTACAGTTTCAGCCGGACAGCGTTACGGAACAGGCGAAATCCTTTTCGTTTATATTCGCAGGGAAAACACATGGAAGACCTTCATTTGTTTGTACAGGAATTGCTCAGGGAACATCATCTCTCCGTCGCCCAGTTGGCACAAAAAGCGGATTTGGCGGCCTCCAGCACCTATGAATACACCGGCGGGCGGCATCCCAACACGACGTGGATTACATTGCTGCGCGCTTTGTTTGCCCTGACGGAGGATATCCGCATTCCGGAGCTGCTGACGGGGGAAGTTCCCTGCATGATGATTCCCATTCCTAAGACGATTCGCGATCACTGCGATTTATCCACGCTGAAAGATCTGTACGAAATGCAGCGCAAGCAGCTCCAGCGGACCGAAGCGATGCTGGCGATTCTGGCGGATGGGAAAGTCGATCTGCACGACCGCGAGGCGATGGATCAGCTCAACGCCTCGCATCATGAATCCATCAAGCTGGAAGCGCAGCTTTACTACACGATCCGGCATTTCTGGGACCGCGTGAATAAGTAAGCGGCCGGGCTGCCGAAGGATCGCGGATTTTATTCGCCTGCGCTAAGGCTCAAATGGAATCGAGGATATTCACCTCGAAATCCTGCCAACCGCCGGCGGGCTGTGTTTTCCAGGAATTCGCGGCGCTGTCCCACACATAGGATTGTCCGTCGGGCTGGGTGACCTTCATGGAGGCGATGGCGTTTGCCGCGACGCCATGCTCCAGTTCGCCGTTGTCCCGCTGAACGCCGTTTAGGGTCAGGCTTTCGATATCATTGGCGCCGATCAGCGTGTTTTCAAAGGAGTGCGCGTTGGAGGATCCCAGGAAATCCCCGATGGTTTTTTTGCCGCCGATGAGGATGCTGCCGATGGAGGAGCCGGGATTGCTGATCTGATCGGGGCTGGAGGGCAGGGAGGAGACGCCGCTTTGAATGCCGGCGAAGAGGAAGCTGTCCAGCGCCGCTCCCAGCTTCACGGCGTCGATGCTGCCGGGGGTGCGGATCGAGCTGCCGTTCAACAGGCCGTTGACCGTCAGTTTCGAGAGCAGGGAAGAGGAATCGGTTATCATCACATCCGCTTCGAAGTGTCCATCGATCTGGTTCTTGGCATCGCCCTTGCTTTCGAGGATCCTGATGCTCGGAGCAAAAAGGGTGTCGGGACTGCCGGTATCCAGCCATTCGGCGAATACGAAGGAATCCATCGGGCTTAGCGAGCTGAAGGTGAGGTTCTGAATCCGATGGAATTTCAGCGAGCAGCCATTTTTCATCGATTCCAGGCTAGCCCCAATGTTCATCGAGAGCTGGTGATTTGCCGCGGCGACATCATGGAGCCGCAGCTTGGCCACAGCGCCTGCCGCCGTGAACGAATTACCCAGGCTCGTGCCCGCCGCCTGGAAGCTGCCGACGTCCCCGTCGGCGGTGATATTCTGGATGACGGTTCCTTCCGCGGACCCGCCTGTGGTTTTGATTGCGACTTTCGACTTCAGCGACGTCTGGTAGAGCGACAGGAGGTTGAAGGCCGGATCATCCAGCTCGCCATAGCCTTTATTTTTCAGCGAGAATTTGGTGATTGTGCCGTCCGCGTCGCGGACCGTCAAGCACACATTTTTTCGGTCCAGAACGCCGTCGCCGTTGTCATCCCAGCTTCCAAACCGCCAGCGGACATCCATCATGGCGCTCACGGCGTTGTTGAGGGCCAGGTCGTCCGGAATGGAGCTGTCGGCCGGTTCCACTTTCGCAAACAGAGTCACATTTCCGGGCGGCAGATCGGCCGGGACAACATAGTTCTTCAGCAGGAAGGGATTCGACAGTTCCTGCGGCGCCAGGTTCACCATTTCATGGAGGATGTTTCCCAGCAGCCGGTCTTCCGCATCCAGCACTCCGTCGGCCGAGGCGTAGAAATACACGTTCACGGGCCCTGCCGCCAGGAGATTCCCCTCGTTGGCGAATACGAACGACAAATCGATCTTGTCGCCCGGCACGACGATGCCGTGTCCCGAGAACGTCAGGGACTTGGCGACGAGGGAGGGATGTTCGCCGGTAAGCGGGCGATTTCCAAAATCAAGGGGCATCATCGGAATATTGTCGCCCACAACAATGGTATAAGGGCCGGAGATCTGCTGATAGCCGGCGGGCGTGATTTGGCGGACCGTGCAGACTTGCCCGGCCTTCAGGTCCGTGAAGGAATAGCTGCCGTCCGGCGCGGTGAGTCGGGCCGGCTCGCCCGGATCCCGCGAGCCGTTGTTGTTGAGGTCCAGGTAAATCGTGACGCCGCCCATGCCTTCCTCGGCGCTGCGAAGAGCGTTGCTGTCGGCGTCGTTAAACGCATAGCCGGAAATGGGGTCCGTTTCCGGGGATTCATCGGGCTGCTGGGCGTTTCCCATCCGCAGGGTCATGGAGGGCGCGATGCCCACCTGAACGCTGTAGGGCCCGGCGGTCTGAACGTAGCCTTCCGGCACGATTTCCCGAACGGCATAGGTATAGCCGAACGTCAGGTCCGTAAAGGCGAACAGCCCGTCCGCTCCGACCGTCTGGAACGGCTCCGCGCCGTCCCGATAGCCGTTGTTGTTGCTATCCAGGTACACGGTTACGCCCGGCATTCCGGTTTCCGATTCGCTGTCGAACTGACCGTTGGCGTTGGCGTCATAAAACGCCATCCCCGCGATGCTGAGTCCGTCGGGCTGATTGCCGAAGTTCAGATTCTCGGATGGATCGACGCCCAGCACCAGGGAATAAGGCCCGGAGGTCTGGATATAGCCGTCGGGCACGATTTCGCGAATGGTGTAGGTGGTCCCGGCTGTCAGGCCTCCGAGGGTGTAGCTGCCATCCGGTTTCGTCTGCGTCCGGGGTTCATTGGCGTCCAGCGAGCCGTTTCCGTTCAAATCCGCGTAAATCGTGATGCCCGCCAGAATGGTTTCCGAATAGGCGGAAATGCCTCCGTTTTCGCCGGCGCTGCTGAAGACATCCAGCAGTTCATCGGCGCTGGTGAAAATCTGGGCGCCGCTGGGGTCGATATTTTCCAGCGTTTCCAGTTTGGCGCTCATTCCCACGCCGAACGCGCGGATATTGGCGATGCCCAGATTCTGCAGGGCCGCGATATCATCCAGATAATTTTCCGAATTGGGATACCCGTCCGAGAGGAAAATCACATTTCCGCTGCCGGCCGTCATTCCCATCGCGGAAATCGCCGTCATGGCGGCCTGCAGGGCTGCTTCGTAATTGGTTCCTCCGGTCGGGCGGAGGCTCGCCAATGCCTGGGCGACATCCAGGATTCCATCCTCATCGGCATCCGCCAGCGGATAGGTGTACATCTGAATGCCGGGTGATGAAGGATCCATATCCAGGTTCGCCGCGACAGTCTCAAAGGCGACGATGGCAACCTTGGCGGTTGTTCCGAATCCCTGTTCGATCAACTGCTGATTCAGGGCGAGGAACGCGGCGATCTGCGCATCCAGAATGGTGTTGGATTTTTTATCCCCGTTCCGATCCCCCACCGGAGACCCTTCAAAATCGAGAATCGTGCTTCCCGAAATATCGACCATGAACACCACGTCCGGCTGGGGTCCCACGATCAATCCGCCGTCGAGGATGCCGTTTCCGTTGGCGTCGAGGAATTTGATGCCGGAAACGCCGGTCGCTTTGGGTTTGTTTCCAAAATTCAGATTGTCTGCCGGAGCCGTGCCCAGCGTAATCGTATAAGGCCCGGAGGTCGGCAGATAACCTGCCGGCGTGAGTTCCCGGACCGTATAGGTTCCCTTTGGCGTCAGTTCCAGGAAGCGATAGCTGCCATCCGCTCCGGCGGTCGTCGATCGCTCGCCGCTGTCCAGCGTGCCGTTGCCATTGGCGTCCAGATAGACGGTCACGCCCGCCATGCCGGC
>CAZOTP010000003.1:27195-37198 GCA_964582655.1 uncultured Pirellulales bacterium
ACGCCCGCCATGCCGGCATCGGCTGCGCCGTCCCGTGTTCCGCTGCCGTTGGCATCCACGAATACCGTCCCCGATAATTCCGTCGTGACAGGCTGATTCCCAAAATGCAGCGAATTCAAAGGATTGACATCCAGCGTCACCGTGTACGTCCCCGCCGTCTGCTTGTATCCAAACGGAACCAATTCCCGAACCACATACGTTGCTCCGGGCGTCAATCCCACGAAGGCGTAGCCGCCGTTCGACGCCGACAGCGTGGAGGGTTCGCCGTTGTCCCATGCGCCGTTTTTGTTGGTATCCAGATAGACGGTCACGCCCGGCATCCCCGTTTCCGGCGTCGCCCCGCCGCTGTCCTGACTGCCGTTTCCGTTTGTGTCGCAGAATACCATGCCGGCGATCGAATCGATCTTGGCCAGGGCGATGGTCATGCCGAAGTTCTTGCCGGCCGCCCATTCTTCGGGATCCAGCGTAAATCGGCCCGGCGCCCGTGTCAGCGAATATCCCGTCGGAAGAATTGCTTTTACCGTGTAGTCGTCCGGGTACAGCTCGTAGAAGGCGTATCGGCCCGGTTCGTTCAGTTCCGAATCATCGCTTTCGGTCATTGTCCAGGGTTCTTCCCCGTCCAGCTTGCCGTTCTGATTCAGGTCCAGATAGACCTTGACTCCCGGGATTCCCGATTCCCCCTTGTCCCATGTCCCATCGCCATCCGTATCGTACCAGACCGTTCCCTCGATCGAGCCGGTATAGTAGTAATACTGGTTGGTCATCCCGAAGTCTTTTTCGGTCGCCCATTCTTCCTCGTCCAGCGTAAAGGGTTCCGGTTCCCGTGTCAGCCAATATCCCGGCGGCAGAACCGTTCCCACGGCGTAATTACCCGGGTACAGCTCGGAGAAGGAATACCAGCCCCCTTCATCGACTTCTTCCGTTTCGGAAATATCCTCGCTGGTCACGGTCATCGGCTCATTGTCCTCCCAGGAATGATTCTGGTTCAAATCCAGGTACATCGTCACACCGCCCAGTCCCGGTTCCCCTTCGTCCCGCGTCCCGCTGCCGTTCGCATCGTACCAGACCGTCCCCTCCACTCCCGAGATCGCATACGGGATGTACAGCTCATCCGAAGCGGTATTGTTTGCCGGATTCGGATCGGGTTCGTTCGCCGATACCGTCGCGGTATTGATGTGCCAACCGGACATGCCTGCATAGGCCGTAATGGTCATCGTTACGCTCTGGCCCGGCTCCAGCGTCCCCAGGTTCGCCGTAAACGTACCATTGTTAAATTCCGCTGTTCCCTGCGGGACCGAGGAATCCAGGTAAAAAATCCCGGGGGGAAGAGTGTCCATGACGGTTACATCCGTCGCAGTGTCGGTGCTGCTGGTGTTCATCGCGGTGAGGGTATAAGTAAACGGTTCCCAGGGCGGGGCCGTATCCACCGACGCCATTTTCGTCAGCGAAAGGTCCGGCTCAGGATTTACTATGGCGCTGCCTGCCAGGAACACCGCCGAATCCCCGTTGTAGCTCCCGGAATCCCCGATCACCAGCTTTACATGAACCGAATTTCCCATCCCGACTTCCGCCATTGCGTAAAGGACATCCGTAAAACCGTCATACTGGATCGGATAGGGCGGCTGGCCTTCAAAATCGCCGTAATCATTGTTCACAAAATATTCGGAATGCCACTCCTGATTGATGGTATAGACGGAGATGGGTTCGTAAATAATATATCCATCCATATCCGTTACAACAAACGCGATATTGTCTTTGCTTTCGCCCTCGCCTAAAAACAAACCAAAGGCATCGTTTCGGCCTTCGTAAACATATTCATTATAATCTTCCGAGGCGAACACATATTGAAAACTCAGCAGGGAGCTCGAGGGAATGATATCAAACTCCAGAACCGCCGCATCGCGGGAGGAATAGTCGCCCATCAGATAATCCAGATCCCAGTCCCCCGGCCCTTCAATATAAAATCCCGCGTTATCATCGTTATTGGGTCCGGGCGCATTGGATACTTTTCCCGTCGTCAAAATGACTCCCGAGTCGATGCCGATTCCTTCGGAGAGTCCGCCGGAAAACGAGCCCAGCGATTCTTCCCATCCGGTGTAGCTGGCGCTGGTAATCGTTCCCTGGCTTCCCATCAGGCTTTGCGCCAACTGCATCGCCGTCACGGAGTTCATATCCAACACGTTTAATGCCAGCAGCAGCCGGGATTCCAGCGGCTCCATGGTCAAACGCCCCTGGCTCGTTTCCTGCTTGCGATTCTGATTCCGACGTAATTTTCGAAAAAAACTCATGATCCATTCTCCGTTTACGAATCCGCGATCCAAAACGTATGTTTACACCATAAAGCCGGAAATCCCAGGCGAGTTCGCCGGGGACATGCAGACCTGCTTCCAAAAGCCTCCGTGTTCTTTGGATAAGATCTTTGATTTGCCCGATTCAATCGATAACCATCCATGCTATCCGGGCAAAAAATCAGTATAACTCGTTTGCCCTTCAAAGGAAAGAGTATTTCAGCTTCGTTCGAATGGAGAGCCGTTTTTTCCAACGGTTTTCAGGCCCTTCTCCCGTTTTCCCTGAATACGCGGTATAAGTCGTTTTTGAGAAACAGATTACACATCTTTCCCATCTTACCCTGCATATTCATTTTGAAATTCATCTTGCCCCTTTTAACAAAATTCCCCGAATTCCCCAAAGCATAAACCTGATCCATCTTTCCTATTTCAACATCCATTTCTAAGCCAGGAAATCCCGGATGCAGATATCGGAATCCGGATGGGCATACGTTTTCGGCAGAATGGACGACCCTCTATTTATTTTTCGGAACTTTGTCACAGCCTCCCGACATCTGGGCAAGCCGCTTTTTCCCTTTCTCTATGGAGCAGAACAGGGTAAAATTCATTTTTTCAGATTGTCACGGAATTCAAGGCAGACATTGACGGCAAAATCATGCGGCGACGGTGCCATGCCAGATTCCCGGCAATGAGGAACTTTTATGCGTCATCGAAATATGCCATGGATTTTCATGGTTCTGTTTCTGGTTCTCCCGGCTTGGAATTTGAATGGATATGGGTTTGATTTTACACTCCAGGCGGGAAATTCCTGGACGTGGCAGATGGATTCGGACTATGGGACCACGACCGCCTACAGCTACAATAAAAAGGTGGCGGGATACACGGTTTTTCTCCTGAAATTTTCCCCCGACGCCTATGACGGCGGCAGCTATCATGCCCATGTGGCGGGTCAGGGGTATTGCGAGATCGGCAGGGATGTCCATGACGCCCTGTCGGGAGATTATCTGGGGATTGAAATTCTGCATCCCATACAGCCTGCGGTGGGAGGCATGAACTATGGCGATCCGGTCGGGAAGACCGCCCAGTGGCAGGGCTATCAACTGCCCGAAGGCGGAGAAATCTGGGATGTGGAACGAATGGAAAAGGAAACCTGGGAAATAGCGGGCTATGAAACCGTCACCGTTCCCTACGGCACCTTCACCAACGCGATGAAGGTCAAATGCCTGTCCTATTCCTCTTATGATGTTTACATTGAGAACAACCAGCCGGTTACGGCGGGGGACTGGAATCTGGTGTTTGCCTCTTATGAATGGTATGTTCCGGTTGTCGGAATGATCCAATCCCAGGAGATTTCCGAGGAGGGAGATCCCGTTTCGAATCCCATCGAGCTTGTGAACTGCAAGGTCAACGGGACGGTGAATTTCAATCCGGGCGGCGCAGGGTCTCAGGACGCGGTTTTAACGACTTCCGTAATCGGAGGGCATGGGACTCTCTCTCCCGCGAGCGGCAGTTACAATTCCGGCACGGTCGTCCATCTCACCGCCGTTCCCGACAACGGCTACCAGGTCAAATCTTGGTCCGGCACAGACAATAACACCCTGACGACTACCGCCAACACGGTTACGATGACCGCGGATAAAACTGTGACTGTGGAGTTTGAAGCCATCCCGGATGGAAATAATGATATGGATCTATCCGGGGAATACTGGTTCGGCAGCCTCAGCGCGGATGTGAGTACGAATATTCCGTGGGGCAAGCGTGGAACCGTTATGATTACCGGCAACACATGGTCCCAGGAGTGGGACGATCAAAGCGGCCACCATACTTTTAATTCAATCTTTACCACCGATGTTCAGCCTGATGGCTCAATCGATATCAATTTGTCAACCGGCGCCTATAATGTGGCCTGGAACGGGAATGTCATGATCCACGCAGACGCTGCACCGGATGGAAATAACCGTCTGGGGATCGATATCCTGACTCGCAAAGCTACCAATGTTTCTGTCAACGATTTCATCGGCGAATACAGTTTTTTTGGCCATTGGCTCGGCTGGAATGATCGTTGGGACGAGGTGGGGTGGGGAACGTGCATGTTTAATGCGAATGGAACCATGAATAATAACTGGACCAGTTCCGAAAGCGGCTCGGAAACGGATACCGGCACCTGGGCTCTTGACACTATAAATGGAATTGGAACTGTCTCAGGCGTCACGCCTTCGTTTTATTTGGGGCAAGGGGGGCTATTAAACGGATTTCGTATCACTTCGGATGCTCATTCTAATCGCGATTATACCTTTTTCATTAAAAAGACCAGCCAAACTTTTTCCCGTGCCGAGATGTCGGATACCTATCAGGTTCGTTTTCTGGAGAGCGGGCCGGGCGGTGTGCCTTACACCTGCGGGCAGGGGACCATCATTGTAGGGGCGGATGGTACCTACTCCATTGATGCTTACTACTCGGATGGAGAGCACGATGTTAATAATGGAAGCTATACGATTGGCTCCGGCGGCAAGATCACATTTACCCCTGGAGGGGAAGGGATCATCAGTTCGGACAAGCGACTGATTTTAATCCCTGAAATGGACCGGCCGAGTTCGCCGGATCCCGATGACTGGATTGGCGGCATTTTTTTGATTCGCGCTCCGAGCAATGCACAACAATATCAGCTCACCGCGTCCGTGGTCGGTGGTCTGGGGATGCTTTCGCCCTCCGGCGGAAGCTATGATTCCGGCACGGTGGTGAATCTCACCGCGACTCCCGAAGCGGGCTGCTGGGTGAAGGCCTGGCACGGCACCGATGAAGACGGCCTGACAACTTCCGCCAACACTGTCACCATGACCGCGGATAAAACGGTGACCGTGGAATTTGAAGTGATTCCGGAAGATGCGCTGACGATTTCAGTATTCACCGTGAAAGCCGGCAAAACCCGCGAATCGCATACCGACAGTCTGGCTCTGCGCGGCACCATCAGTCCGGAATTTCTGTCCTATATCGCCGATTCTTCCAACAACCTCGCCGACATCACCCTGGGCGTGTATTCCCAGCAGAACCCGAGCGGCGGGATTCTCCAGACGCTGGATGCTTCCTCAATCACGGTAGATGCCAAGCGAACGAAAATCGCGTATAAATCCCCGGCGGCCCAAGGGCAGCCGTCGCTGATTTTTACGGCGGACCTGAAGAAAGGCGCATTTTCCCTTACGGGTAAAAATCTGGACCTCACCGGAATGCAGAGCCCCGTTGCCGTGGAGCTGGATATCGGGAATTATTCCGGCAGCGCGGTTGTCCATGACGGCGAAGCCTCCGGCTCCGGCGGCAATCCGGACCTCATCAACGGGGCCAAGCCGATGCCTGTTCAATTCATGGTCGGCTACGCCGATACGCTCCGGGTTGACAAATGCGTTTTTGTTCTGGGCACAAAAAAGCCCCAGACCGACAAGCTCACGGTTCAGGGCGTTCTTGCCGCGGCCGATCCCTCCGTTGATATCGCCGCCCTGGATGTTACGGTTCAGTGGGGCGCGTACAGCGTGGTACTGCCTGCGGCGGATCTGATCCGTCTGGGCGAGAAAACAATCTTTAAATACGTCAAACCCAAGGGCGCCGCAAGCCCCATTGCCGCGGCGCTGTTCGACCTGGAAAAATGCATCTTCAAAATCGCCCTTGCCAATGCGGATATCGGCTCGCAGGGCAATCCCGTTGACTTTGCCATCCAGTTTGGCGCATTCCATGAATCGGTAACGCTGCCGCTGATCCAGAAAAATCAGACCACTCGCATTTATCCGTAACGGAAACTATTTCGAACCGAAATTCCCTGTTTGAATCATCTGCGGCGGCTCGCCGGAGGTTGCGGATTGTTCACTCTATTGCCGTTCGTATCCTCACCGAACGCGCATGTGCATCCAGGCCTTCGGCGCCGGCGATCGTATCAATCGCCTCGGCGGCGCGAGCCAGTGCCTCGGGGGTGTAGCACACCACGCTGGAGGCCTTCAGAAAATCGTTCACGTTCAAAGGCCCGAACAGTCTTGCCGTCCCGCCTGTGGGCAGCGTATGCGAAGGTCCGGCGTAATAATCGCCCACCGCCACGGGCGTATAGGGGCCCACGAAAATCGCTCCGGCGTTGGTAATCTCTTCCGCGATCGCATCGCTGTCCTTGCACTGCACCTGCAAGTGTTCGGGCGCAAACTCGTTGGCCAGTTTTACGGCCTCGGCCAGGTCCCGCGTTACCACCGCCAGGCAGGACCGCTGGACGCATCCCCGCGTCTGCTCACACCGGCTCAGGGCCGAAAGCTGCTTTTCCACCTCCTGCACCACCTCGCCGCCCAGCTTCGGGGAATCCGTAATCAGCACGGCGCTGCCGGGGGCGTGCTCGGCCTGGCTGAGCAGATCCGCGGCGACCCAGTCGGCCCGCGCGGATTCATCCGCCAGGATCAGCACATCGCTGGGGCCGGCGAAACTGTCGATATCCACGATTCCGAACAGCTCCTTTTTGGCCAGTTGCGCCCAGTCGCTGCTGGGGCCGACGATTTTATCCACCCTGGGAATCTGTGTTGTCCCGTACGCCAGCGCCGCCACCGCCTGTGCCCCGCTTACCCGATAGACCTCTTCGACGCCCAGTTCCTGGCACACCCCCAGAATATCCGGGTGAATGCTCCCATTGTGCCTTGGCGCGCTGACCACCGCGATCTCCTTCACGCCGGCCGCCTGCGCGGGCACCACCGTCATAATGACCGTCGAAACCAGCGGTGCCGACGCGCCCGGCACGCAAACTCCCACCCGCCGCAGCGGATGGTAACGCACGCCCAGGCGACCGCCTCGTTCCGTCCAGTCCACAGGCACCTTCACCCGCACGGCTTTCTGATAGCGCCTGACATTTCCAATCGATTCCCGCACCGCCCGCAGCAGCCTTTCGTCCATCCGCTCATGCGCCCGCTTCAGTTCTTGCCTGGAAATCCGGAATTCCTCCGGTTTGAGCGTCACTTTGTCAAACGCCGCCGTCAGTTCCGAAACCGCCTGATCCCCGTCGTTCCGCACCTTCTCCAGAATTCCCCGCACCTTCTCCAGTTTGCCCCTGTCCCCCAGGAGGGTTTTTTCCAGGCTCAGCAGTTCATGAAGCTGTCCCCAGACGCGTGGAAATTCCGAATCCGCAGTCGATATGATTTTCAGCAATGCCATGATTTCGTTTCTCTCTACAAGGTAAAAAAACTATTATAAAGACCGAACCAGCATTGGCAAAGAAAAACAAATGGTCCCCCGTGGCGCTGAATATGCAGGATAACATTCGCCAGAATAATGACTTACAGACCCGCTACTCCCGTCAGAGCCTTTTTGCCCCCATCGGTACGAAGGGCCAGGAGAAACTCGCCGCCGCCAGAGTCCTCCTTATAGGCTGCGGCGCGCTGGGCTGTCACATCGCCGAAACCCTCATCCGCGCAGGCGTCGGTGCCCTGACCCTCATCGACCGCGACTTTGTTGAACTTTCCAATCTGCCCCGACAGGCGCTCTTCGATGAGCGGGATGTCGCCGAGGGAATGCCCAAAGCCCCCGCCGCCGCCCGCCGTCTTGGCGCCATCAACTCCCGCGCCGTTATCACGCCCCACGTCGCCGACGTCAATCATGAAAGCATCGAATACTTTCTCGACCCCAAACCGGACCTCCTCCTCGACGGCACCGACAATCTCCTCACGCGCCTCCTTATTAATGATGTTGCCGTCAAGCACGCCATCCCCTGGGTCTATGGCGCCTGCCTGGCCGATCAGGTCATGGGCATGACCATCCTCCCCGGCGGCAAACCCTGTTTCCGCTGCATTCTCGATCAGCCTCCCGAGCCCGGACAGGTCGATACCTGCGACACCGCAGGCATCATCGCACCGGCGGTGATGGCCGCCGCCGCCTTCGAATCCGCCGAGGCCCTGAAAATCCTCACCGGCGATCTCGCAAGCGTCAATCGCCGTCTCATCCGTTTTTCCCTCTGGACCAATCAGTACCGAACCAGCGAACTGAAAGATTTCGAATCCGGCTGTCCCTGCTGTGCACAGCATCAATTTGAATTTCTTGCCGGCAAAGGACAGCTCAGCACCGTCTCCCTCTGCGGCCGAAACACCGTGCAGATTCGACCCCGGGGAAAAACCGTTCTCGACCTGGCGGCGATGGCCGAAAAACTCCAGCCCGCCTGCGAAGTGTTCCGCAATGAATTTCTCCTGCGGCTCCAAAAAGACAATCTGGAAATCACCCTTTTCCCCGACGCCCGCGCCATTATCAAAGGCACCGAAAACATCGACGAAGCCCGCAGCCTCTACGCCCGCTTCGTCGGGCACTGATTCTCCTTTATTGCCCGAATCGGTGAGAAAAGACGGAAAAAACAAGGCACTGTGCAAATGAGGTGCAGAGGAAACGAAGACGAACGGACGGCGGCGGGATTTTTAGAGAATTCATGGAGAAAAATCGCCCCTGGGAAAGTCCGCTTAAACCTCTTAATTCATTTATCAACAAATACTTACAAATATAAGTCCAGGAATTATTTAAGATGGATCGAAAGAGCTTTGCAAATTTACGATTCAATCGTAAATTTGTAAAAAGGTTTGGTTTTGATGCGGAAATGTGATAGGCAATCACTGTTATGGGAGACTGACGATGGCGTGCGGATGCAAGGCGAACTGGCGGTGGTTTGTGGGGCTGGCGGCGATACTCGTGATTGCGCTGGTGGTGAGGGAGAAGGTTGGCGGGGAGGAGCGGATCGAAGCGCTGCCGGCGGGGGAGAGCAAGGCTCTGACGGAGGGGAACACGAAGTTTGCGGCGGATTTGTACGGCCAATTGCGGAAGGATGAGAAGCAGGCCGGGAAGAATCTGTTTTTTTCGCCTTATAGTGTTTCGGCGGCTTTAGCCATGACGTATGGCGGGTCGAGGGGAGAGACGGAAAAGCAGATGGCGGAGGTGCTTGGGTTTTCACTGGGACAAGAGAAGACACATCAGGGGTTCGGGGCTCTGCGGGAGGATTTGAACGAGGCGGGAAAGAAAAAGGGGGCGTTTCAACTGCATGTGGCGAACCGGCTTTGGGGGCAGAAGGGATATGGATTTCTGGCATCGTTTCTGCAGATGACGCAGAAATTTTACGGGGCGGGGCTGGAGGAAGCGGATTTTGTGAATGCAAGGGAGGCGGCGCGGCAGCGGATTAATAGCTGGGTGGTAGAGCAGACGAAAGGAAAGATTCGCGATCTGGTGCCGGCGGGGACGTTGGGGGAAGCAACCCGGCTGGTGCTGACCAACGCGATTTATTTCAAGGGGGAGTGGGCCAGTAAATTCAAAGGATATATGACGCGAAAACGACCGTTTCATATTACGGCACAAAGAGAGATATCGGCAGATTTGATGATGCAGGAGGGGATATTTGGCTATGCGGAGGGGGAGGATTATCAGGCGCTGGAGATGCCGTACCAGGGAGAGCGGATCAGCATGGTGATTTTACTGCCCAGGGAAATCGAGGGATTGAAGAAACTGGAGGAAAAGCTGGATGGGGAGTTGCTGGAGAAATGCACGCTGTCTCTGAAAGCAGAAGAGGTGGATGTGATGTTGCCGAAATTTGAGTTTGTATGTGATTTCAGCCTGAATGAAACATTGGCGGGATTGGGAATTTCGGATGCATTTGATATGCTCCAAGCGGATTTTTCGGGGATCAGCGGTAAAAAGGAACTGTATATCTCAGCAGCACTGCACAAGGCTTA
>CAZOTP010000004.1:0-30290 GCA_964582655.1 uncultured Pirellulales bacterium
GCGCTCCGCCAATCCAGCCAGTAGTTCCTCCCGCCCGTGCGGGTTTAGATGATGCCGATTATGTAGGTGCTGGAGCTGATGGGGGCGGCGGTGAAGCCCTTTGCGCTGGCGGTGCGGCTGTTCGCGAACATGCTGGCGGGGCATACCATCCTGGCAACCCTGCTGGGGCTGATTCTGATGGCGCAGAGCTACTGGATCGGGGGCGTGACCGTTCTGGGGTGCGCGTGTTTTTCTCTGCTGGAATTGTTCGTGGCGTTTTTGCAGGCGTATATTTTCACGTTTTTAACGACGTTGTTTATCGGTTCGGCGATTCATCCGGAACACTAGAAAAGTAACAGGAGATTATACTTATGGATATGATGATGCTGGCGGAAGCGGCGCAGTCCGTTGGGACGGAAGGGATGACCCAGGCGACGCAGTTGATCGGGAATCAAGGATTAATGATCATGGGCGGAGCCCTCGGCGCCGGGATTACGACCATGGGCGGAGCCCGCGGAATCGGGATGATCGGTGCCAGCGCGCTGGAGAGCATCGCGAGGCAGCCGGAAGCAGGCGGGCGCATTTTCACATCGATGCTGATTTCGGCGGCGCTGATTGAAGGATTTACGCTGTTCGCCATCATCATCTGCCTGCTGGCGATCATGAAATAACGCGGACCTGGTCACCGCCGCGGCGTATGCGCGGCTGGAGGAGCGGATCATGAACATCCGGAACAAGCAGATCGCGGTTTTTTTCGCGCTGGTTCTCTGCCAGACAGCGATGGGATCGGGCGGGGAAGCCGCCGCCGGAGCCGAGGGCGGAATCAACATTTTCGCCGGGGGGTGGGGCACGGCGTTCTGGTCGCTGCTTCTGTTCGTGATTCTTCTGGTTGTGCTTCGGAAATGGGCATGGGGGCCGATTCTGACCGGCCTGCAGAAGCGGGAAGAGCATATCCGCGTCTCCATCGAGGATGCGGAAAAAGCCAAACGGCAGGCGGAGGACTCGCTGAAACAGTACCAGGAGCAGCTCGCCCGTGCGCAGAGTGAAGCGGAAGCGATTTTGGCACAGGGGCGGCAGGCGGCGGAGTCGCTTTCGCAGCAGATGAAGGACGCGGCGCAGCGGGAAGCGCGGGGGCTTCGGGAGCAGGCGGCGCGGGACATTGAAGCGGCGCGGGACCAGGCGCTGCGGAGTTTGCAGCAGCAGACGGTGAGCCTCGCCGAAGAGATGGCCGGGCGCATCCTGGAACGGAACCTGACGGCGGAGGACCATCAGAAGCTGCTGCAGGATTCACTGGCGAGGCTGGGACAAAAGCGAATGAAATCGTAAATTCCACGATGGCGGGAACCCTGAGAAACCGAATTGGCCACTGAGAAACGAGAACATATCGCGATGATCTACGCTGAGGCGCTGGACGAGCTGGCGGCGGAGCGGAACGCCGGCGAAGCGGTTCAGGAGGAGCTCAGCGCGCTGGCAAAGCTGGCGGAGCAGACGGCGGAGTTTGGCGTGTTTCTGGAGACGCCTGCGATCAGCCGGGAGCGGAAAAAGGCAAGCGTGCGGCGGATGTTCGAGAATCGATTGTCGGCACTGACGCTGGATTTTCTGCTGGTGCTGACGGACAAGGACCGGCTGGGGCATCTGCCGGAGATCGCGCGGAGTTTTTCGAAGCGGCAGGACGGCCGCGCGGGCCGGATTCGGGGGATTTTGACCACGGCCATCGTTTTGGAGGAGCAGGAGAAGAGCCGAATCCAGGAGCAGGTGAACCTCGTTTTGAACCAAAAGGCGGTTCTGCAATTTTGCGTGGATCCGGGACTTCTGGGCGGAATGGTTCTGGAACTGGAGAACCGGCGGGTGGACGGGTCGATTCGCCGCAGCCTGGAGCAGATGGCGGAGCAGCTCCGCCGGCGGGGAGAGTCGATGGCGCGGGATGCGGAACGATACATGGAACTCGAACGGCGGTGAGAGCCGCCTTGCCGTGCGGATGAAAACCGAGAGGCGCAGATGAAATTCAAAGTCGATGAAATCGCCAGTGTAATCAAAGAGGAAATCCTGCAATACCGTCGGGAGCTGGACGTGTCGGAGGTGGGCCGCGTGCTGGAGGTGGGGGACGGCATCGCGCGAATTTACGGGCTTCGCAGCGCGATGGCGGGGGAACTGCTGGATTTTGGCCGTGGGGTGCTGGGGCAGGGGTGCAACCTGGACGAGGACTCCATCGGCGCGGTGATTTACGGGAATTATCCGCTGATCAAGGAAGGGGACCAGGTTCGGACGACGGGACGGCTGCTGGAGGCGCCGGTGGGTCCGGAGCTGCTGGGCCGGGTGGTCAATCCGCTGGGGCAGGCGATTGACGGCGGGGCGCCAATCCAGAGCCAACGTACCCGGCCGGTGGAGATGATCGCGCCGGGCATTGCCCAGCGGCAGCCGGTGAACCAGCCCCTGCAGACGGGGATCAAGGCGATCGATTCGATGATTCCCATCGGGCGCGGGCAGCGGGAACTGATTATCGGAGACCGCAAGACCGGGAAAACCGCGATTGCCCTGGATGCCATCATCAACCAGAAGGGCAAGGGCGTGATCTGCGTGTATGTGGCAATCGGGCAGAAGGAATCCACGGTGGCGCGGGTGGTGGATTCACTAAAGATATCCGGCGCGATGGAGTACTCGATTGTCGTGTCCGCGTCGGCGGCTGATCCGGCTCCGCTGCAGTATATCGCGCCCTACGCCGGCTGCGCGATGGCGGAATATTTCATGTACGACGAGCACAAGGATACGCTGTGCGTGTATGACGACCTGACCAAGCAGGCGCAGGCGTACCGGCAGGTGTCGCTGCTGCTTCGGCGGCCGCCGGGTCGCGAGGCGTATCCGGGCGATGTGTTTTACCTGCACAGCCGCCTGCTGGAGCGGGGCGTCAAACTGTGCGACGAGCTGGGCGGCGGGTCGCTGACGGCGCTGCCGATCGTGGAAACGCTCGAAGGAGAAGTGTCGGCGTATATTCCAACGAATGTGATTTCCATTACCGACGGGCAGATTTACCTGCGGCCGGAATTGTTTTTTTCCGGCGTGCGTCCGGCGGTGGATGTGGGCATCAGCGTCAGCCGAGTGGGCGGCAAGGCGCAGGTGAAGGCGATGAAATCCATCGCGGGGATGCTGCGGCTGGACCTGGCGGCGTTCCGCGAACTGGAGGCGTTCGCCCAGCTGGGGACCGACCTGGACAAGGCGACGCAGAGCCAGCTCGACCGGGGATACCGGATGGTGGAACTGCTCAAGCAGCCCCAGTTTCAGCCGATGGACGTCTATGAGCAGATTGTGAGCATTTTCATCGGCACATCGGGCGTGCTGGACGATGTGGACGTCAAGCAGGTCAGCCGGTTCGAGAGCGAAATGCACGCCTATCTGCAACAAGAGCACAGCGAGCTGTTGACAGAGCTTCGAGAAACCGGGGAACTGAACGACGCCCTGAAGGCCAGCCTGAGCGAGGCCATCGGGCGATTCAAGAAGAAATGGAAATAATGAAAACCACCCCAACACCCGCCGTTTTCGACGAAAACGGCGGAGCGCATCCTGCATTATGGCAAAATCACGCGTCATCATCAAGCGATTGAAATCGGTCGGGAACATCCGGAAAATCACCCGGACGATGGAGATGATCTCCACGGCGCGATTCCAGAAGTCCTTCACCCTGCAAAAAGGCGGCAGGCCCTACACGGAGCAGATTCAGGCGATGACGGCGTCGCTGGCCCGCGCGGCCGGCGCCATCGAGCATCCGCTTCTGCGGGCCAATCCGCACAGCCGGCGGGTGATCGTGCTGGTGCTGACGGCCAACCGCGGATTGTGCGGCGGGTACAACAGCCAGATACTCCGGGCGGGCCTGTATCAGCAGCTCAGCCTGGAAAAACAGGGCTTTGCGCCGGAGCTGTATGTTTCCGGCAAGAAAGGGATTCGCTATTTTCAGTTTCTGGGCAAGCCCGCCTCCCGGCAATTCACGCAATTCGGGGAGAATCTGGATTATCCGCAGGCGGAGTCGCTGGGGGACGAGCTGATCGAGATGTATCAGCAGGGGCAGATCCACGCGGTGCGGATTGTGTATATGCGGTTTCATTCGATGGTAAAATCCGCGCCGGAGGCGATGACGCTTCTGCCGATGGAAATACGACCGCCGGACCCCAAGCAAATACTGGTTCGGGGAGCGGTACGGGAAAATTATATTCTTTCTCCCTCGGCGGCGGAGCTTCTGGGCGAGCTGATCCCCGCTTCGGTGCGGGCGAATCTGTACCGATGCTTCACCGAAGCGCTGGTCAGCGAGAACGCGGCACGAATGAAAGCGATGAAGGCCGCGACCGATAACGCGGTCCAGATGACCCGGGATTTATCCATTCAGTACAACCGCGCCCGCCAGACGCAGATTACGACGGAGCTGATGGACATCGTGGGCGGCGCCGAGGCGCTGGGATAAAGAGGCAACACGAGACCTTTGGAATCAGGAGCACAACGCAGGATGAATACCGGCAAGGTTATCCAGGTCATCGGAAGCACGTTTGACGCGGAATTCGCGGAAACGGCCCTTCCGGGGATTTACAACGCGCTGACCATCGACGCCGAAACGAAGGGGCTGAAAATCCACCTCGTCGGCGAGGTGCAGCAGCATCTGGGAGGCGGCAAGATCCGGGCGATCGCGCTGGGCGCGACGGACGGGCTGGTCCGCGGGATGGAAGTCATCGATACCGGCCAGCCGGTCCGCGTACCGGTGGGTCCGGAGACCCTGGGGCGGGTGTTCAACCTGATCGGAGAACCGGTGGACAACCGGGGTCCGGTGAACGCCAAAACGTTCCGGCCGATTCACCATGAGCCGCCGCAATTCACCGAGATTTCCTCGAAGACGGAAATGTTCGAGACGGGGATCAAGGTGATTGACCTGCTGTGCCCGCTGGTTCGGGGCGGGAAGTGCGGCCTGTTTGGCGGGGCCGGTGTCGGCAAAACCGTCGTCATTCAGGAACTGATCGCCCGGCTGGCGAGCTACCACAGCGGATATTCCTGCTTTGCCGGCGTGGGCGAGCGGACGCGGGAAGGGAACGACCTGTGGCGGGAAATGCAGGAAGCCAAAATCGGAAGCACCGGCAAGACCGTGCTGGATCAGACCGTGATGGTGTTCGGGCAGATGAACGAGCCGCCGGGGGCGCGGCTTCGCGTGGCGCTGACGGCGCTGACGATGGCGGAATATTTTCGCGATCAGACCGGCGCCGATACGCTGCTGTTCATCGACAACATCTTCCGGTTTTCGCAGGCCGGTTCGGAAGTGTCGGCGCTGCTGGGGCGCATGCCCTCGGCGGTGGGGTATCAGCCCACGCTGGCGACGGAGATGGGACAGCTCCAGGAGCGAATCACCTCGTCCAGCAAGGGCGCGGTGACCTCGATTCAGGCGGTGTACGTCCCCGCGGACGATTACACCGATCCGGCCCCGGCGACAACATTCACCCATTTGGATTCGTCGGTGAACCTGCAGCGTTCGATTTCGGAAAAAGGAATTTATCCGGCGGTGGATCCGCTGGAATCGACCAGCCGCATTCTCGATCCGAATTATGTGGGCGAGCATCATTACCGCGTCGCCCGGCGCGTGCAGGAATATCTCCAGCGGTACCGCGACCTGCAGGATATCATCGCGATTCTGGGAGTGGATGAGCTGAGCGAGGAAGACAAGCTGGCGGTGTCCCGCGCGAGGAAAATCGAGCGGTTTCTTTCGCAGCCGTTCCTGGTCGCCGAGACGTTCACCGGGATGCCGGGGAAATACACCAAACTGCAGGACACCATCCGCAGCTTCGAGGAACTGTGCGACGGTAAGTGGGACTCCCTGCCGGAAACGGCGTTTCTCTACGTCGGCGCGATTGAGGAGGCGGCGGAAAAAGCCCAGCGCATGAAATCCGCTTAAATCCCATGATAACATTACATGTGATAACGCCGGTTTCCGAACGACTCTCCGCCACGGTGCGGCAGGTCGTGTTCACCGCCCACGACGGGAAGATGGGCGTCCTCACCGGGCACGCCGCGATGATCACGCGGCTGGCGGCCGGCATGCTCCGCTACCAGGGAGAAGACGGAACCTTTCAAGAGCTGTATCTGGAGGAGGGCTTCAGCCAGATTCGGGACGATGCGGTGGTGATCCTGGCCGGACAGGTCATCGAAAAACATCAGATTACCCTCGATGGGGTTCGGGAACAGCTTCGAACCGCCCAGAACATGCCGACAATGGGCAAATCGGATGCGCAGGCCCGAAGCCGCGCGATTCGCCGGGCGACTATCCTTCTTCGGTGGATTCAATCGGAAACGGGAAACGAATAAGTCCCTTGGGACCGCCTCCGTAAAGGGAATTCCACAAAACATCATTACTGTGCGGGATCGGGACGGTATAAGGAGTATTCTTCGATATAGGTTTTGACCGCCGGCGGGACAAGATATTGAATCGAAGCCCCTTTTACGACGCGGTTTCGAATCTCGGTGGCGGAGATATCGATCCGGGGCGTGTCGAGGATGTGCGTTTGCATCCGCTGAATCTGCGCGGGGGACAGGACCGATTGGAGGGGATTCCAGTCGATTCGATCGAACCCCGGTCGGGCGGCGGTGACGAGGGTGCACTCCTCGGCCAGGAGGGAAATTTTATACCAGTTGGGCAGGTCGGAGAGGGTATCCGCGCCGATGAGCCAATAGAGGGGAACCACCGGGCCAAACCGTTTTTGAAATTCGCGGACGGTTTCTAGGGTATAGCTGGGGCCCTGGCGGTTCATTTCACAGTCGGAGACTTCGAAGAGGGATTCGCCCCGGATTGCAAGCCGAGTCATCGCCATGCGGTGGGAGGCGGGCGTAACGGGAGGGGTTTCGTTATGCGGAGGCCTGGCCGAGGGAATCAGAATGACGGTTTCGAGGCGAAGCTGTTCCGCCGCCGCGCGGGCGACAATCAGATGCCCGTGGTGGATGGGGTCGAAAGTGCCGCCGTAGAGAAGTATTCCGCGTTCAGCCATTTCGTCGGTGAATCCTCTGGAAGAGGGTGTTCATTTTTTCCGGGTCCTTGATTCCGGGTTTGGATTCCACGCCGCTGCAGATATCCACGCCAAAGGTTCCGACCCGCAGGGCATCGGCAATCGTATCGGGATTGATGCCTCCGGCCAACAGAATTTTCACCTCGTTTTGTCGGGGGATCCAGCTCCAAACGAACGACTCGCCCGTGCCGCCATAGAGTTCCTTTCGGAAGGCGTCGAGAAGGATATAGTCGGCCGGGACCTGTTCGAGGCGTGCCATATCGGCGGGGGATTGAATCCGAATCGCTTTGATGACGGGAAGGCCGGTTTCCTTTGCCGCGGCCTGTGCATCGGCGGGGTTTTCATCGCCATGAAGCTGGACCATCGTCAGCGAACAAAGCTGTGCGATGCGGGCCATCTGCGCGAGAGATTCATTCACAAACACACCCACACTGACGGTATTTTCAGGGAGATGTTGAATCAGGTCCGCCGCCGTTTCCGGTTTGATATATCGCGGGCTGCGGGGATAGAAATTGAATCCCAGCCAGTCGGCGCCCAGACGGAGGGAAAGCTCGGCGTCCGAAAGATTGGTAATGCCGCAGATTTTCACAACCGGCCGCATGAGAGATTCTCTGAAATTACGAATTCGAGATTGTAACGAGTTTTTCGAGCACCTGCGCCGCCCGTCCCGACTGAATGGCCTGTCGAGCCTGCTCAATGCCTTCGGCGAATCCGACCGCCTGACCGGCGAGCATCAGCCCTGCCGCAGCGTTAAACAGGACCACATCGCACCGATGGTCCATGATTTTCCCGTGCAGAATCTCGCGGGTGATGCGCACATTTTCCTGGGCGTCGCCTCCGGCCAGTTCCGCCGGCGAAACGCGCGAAAATCCGTAATCGCTGTAATCCACGGTATGCCGGGTCAGCTCGCCGTACCGCACTTCGATCATATCGGTCGGTCCGCACAGGGTGAATTCATCCATCCCGCTGCCGTGGACGACCATCGCCCGCTTGACGCCGAGCTGGCGAAGGGCTTCGGCCATAATCTCCAGCAGGTAGGGTTTGGCAACGCCCACAATCTGATATTCCACCTCCGCCGGATTGGCCAGCGGACCCAGCACATTAAATACCGTGCGGAATCCCAGGGCCTTGCGGATAGGCTGGACGTATTTCATGGTCGGATGGTGGCTCGGCGCGAACATGAAGCCCATGCCCGCCTCCTCGATGCACCGCTCGATGACCGCGGGCAGAGCGTCGATTTTCACACCCAGTCCCGCCAGCACATCGGCCGAGCCGCATTTGCTGGTAATCGCCCGGTTGCCGTGCTTGGCGACTTTCACGCCCGCGCCGGCGATGACAAACGCCGACGTGGTGCTGATGTTGAAACTGACGCTGCCGTCGCCACCGGTTCCGACTATGTCCATCGCGGCCCCTCCTTTCACGCGGACGGGGATCGCGTGGTCCCGCATGGCGCGGGCCATGCCGGCGACTTCGGAGGCGGTTTCGCCTTTCGCGGCCATGGCGGTCAGAAATCCGGCTATTTCCACCTCGGAGCACTTCCCGTCGAGAATGGTATTGGAGGCGGCTTTGGCCTGCTCAAACGTCAAATTCGATTTTGCGAGCAGCAGTTCGGTAAATTCCCGCAGCATGATTGCACCTCATTGTAAAAGGATTTCAAACAATCCGCTAGACCAGCATTTCGATGACATTCGATATTATTCGCAATCCGATGCTGTCCTGCAAGGTTAAAATGGATTCGGGATGGAACTGCACCGACGCGACAGGGAGGGTTTTATGCTGGAGGGCCATAATAACGCCGTCCTGGGTTTTCGCCGTCACTTCCAGGCAGTCCGGCACGGTGTGGGGCTTGACGTACAGGCTGTGGTATCGCCCCGCGGGGAAGGGATTGGGCACGCCCAGGAACACGCCCCGCTCGTTGTGCTCGATAATCGATTCCTTGCCGTGGACCGGCTCGGGCAGCACGCCCAGCTCCGCGCCGAAATATTCGGCCATGCCCTGATGGCCCAGGCAGACGCCGAATACCGGAATGTTTCGCTTCACCGCTTCGCCGACCAATTGGGGCACGCCCAGATCCCGCGGCGCTTTGGGTCCGGGCGAAATGAACACCAGATCGGGCTTCATTGCATCCAGCCGGGAATAATCGAATCCCGCACGGAGCGTGAGCACCTCCACGCCGGTCTGCCGGACGTAATTTCCCAGCGTGTGCACAAAGCTGTCCTGATTATCGACAAACAGCACCCGCTTGCCGCGGTGGAGTTTCTTTCCCGTCCCAATCTCCGCCCGCAGCGCGGTTTTTTTCGCCGTCACGGCGTTCAAAAACGCCTCCGCCTTGAGGCGCACTTCCTTTTCCTCCTCCGCCGGGATGGAATCATACAGCAGGGTCGCGCCGGCCCGCACCGTGGCGACGCCATCCCGCAGGAAAATCGTGCGGATCGTCGTGCCGGTATTCAATTGGCCCGACGCCGTGAAAAATCCGATGCACGCGCCATACCAGCGACGGGGATTTTTTTCCAGATCCTCGATTGTCTGCATCGCAATGGGCTTGGGCGCCCCTGTCAGCGTGCAGGCCCACATGTGCGTCAGGAGGGCATCGAAGAGGTCGTAGCCTTCGCGAAGCTGGCCCTTGACGTGATCGACCGTGTGAAAGAGCCACAAATAGCTTTCGCTCATCCGCCGGCCGACCACTTCCACCGTACCCGGCACGCAAATCCGGCTCTTGTCGTTGCGGTCCACATCCGTGCACATCGTCAGCTCCGACTCGTCCTTCTTCGATTCCAGGAGCATGCGAATCTGGCGGGCGTCCTCCATCGCGTTGGCGCCGCGCCGGACCGTGCCGCTGATCGGGCAGGTCTCCACCTCGCGGCCGTTGACGCGCACGAACATCTCCGGCGACGCCCCGATCAACTGCTCATGCCCCAGATTGATCAAAAATTCGTAGGGGCTGGGATTGAACCGGCGAAGCCACAAAAAAAGCTCGGAAGGCGAATCGCCGCATTTCACGTTGTAGGAGACCGAAAGGACCACCTCGAAAAAATCGCCCCGCCGGCAGCCTTCGCGAATTTTCTCCACCTTTTCGGCATATTCCCCCGGCACATGATCGCATACAATGTCCGGCGAGCTTTCCCGCCGCACGAAAGGCTTCCGCGTCCCGCTGACCGCAATTCCCTCGGTAGTCTTTCCCCCGTAGGAAAATTCATAACTCAGGGTAAACGCCTCTTCCTTCTGATGGTCCACGGCGGCAAGCCGGTCCGGCAGAAACAAATGACAGTCCGAATCGTCCGCCGTCCGGAGGTGCCGGAACTGGATCGGCTCAAATTGAAACACCAGATCGTATCCGAACGCGCCGAAGAATGTCAGATATTCATCGTCGCAGCCCAGATGATCGACCAGCGCGCGGAGCACGGAAAACAAGCTCGACTGGCGGCTCCGCTGCTCCTCCGGAAAATCCTTCGCCGGAGGCTTCACTTCGCCGGCAATCGTCTTTTCATCCGCCTGCAGGGCGGCGACATCGGAACATTTCTGAATTGCCAGCAGCAGCATCGGCAGCAGCACGCGGCCGCGTTCGTTCAACGCGTTCAACTGGAACTGCCTGCCCCGCCCGATGAACTCCACCGGCGGATCGATAAAACCGATGTCCCATCGGGAATACCGGCCCGGATATTCATAATCGCTGGCGAACACTCCGCCCTTGGCGGAATCGATATTTTGCATCACCTCCGACAAGGCATCCGCCATCGGAATCTCGCGGCGAACCTGCGTTATCGCCATCCCGCCTCGGGTTTGAAACACCTTGCTCATGACAAATCTCCATAAAAAAAGCGGCCTGAAGCATTCCACTTCAGGCCGCGGGATTATTTCAACAACAGGATTCAAAACAGACTATCCGCCAGACCCGAAGCTTCGTTTCCGGCGCCACCACCAACCCGTCAACATGCTTTTTTGCACGCGTTTGAACATTTCGTTTTACCTTAATCAAAGCATTATACCCCTTCCACGGTTTGGCTGTCAATGGAAAATAATATCTTCGGCCATCAATTCCACCGTGGTATTTCCGTTGTACCGATTGATCACGGGAACGAACGCCAGATCGAAAGAGGCGGCGTCTTTGAGCTTCTTTTCCCACCTGGCTTTCTGGAACGCCACCGCCCGCATCAGCCCGCCCGGGCGCTGGTTCGCCTGAGCCACATCTCCTTGCGCCACCGTCATTTGCAGATGCGCCCCCCCTTTACCCATCGTCTGGACGGGACCGGCAAGCTTCAGATTGCGAGCCACCAGCTTGACGGGCGGATTGCTCATGCCGAACGGCCCCAGCCGCCCGATCATCTCCACGGTCGGGGCGGGAAGCTCTTCCAGCATCACTTCCGCATCGATATGCAGATGCGTCGTCAAATCCTCCGTCGTAAGCGTTTGGCAGGCATATTCGTTGAACCGCCGCCGAAGCGATTCCACCTTGGCCGAATCCAGCTTGAGCCCCGCCGCCATCGCATGGCCGCCAAAGGTGTTCAAATCTTCCTTGCAGTGCTCCAGCGCGACGACCAGATCGAATCCTTCAATGCTCCGGCCGGAGCCCATCGCCTTGTCCTTATCGATGGAAATCACCAGCGTCGGTCGATGATACTGCGCAATCACGCGGCTGGCGACGATCCCGATCACCCCGCCGTGCCAGTTCTCTCCCGCAACGACAATGCCTCGCCAGTCCGGATGGTTCATCCCCCGCTCCACCACCTGCTGCAGCGCCAGGTCGGTGATTTCCTTTTCCACCTTGCGCCTCTGTTCGTTGAGGCCTTCGAGATATTCGGCAATCTGTTTGGCCCGCGCCGGCGAACACCGGGTAAACAGCTCCACCGCCAGCCGGGCATGTCCCATGCGGCCCGCCGCGTTCAGCCGCGGGGCCAGCCGGAACGCGATATCGCTGCTCTGCACGCGGCTGCCCATTCCCGCCGCCTCCAGCAGCGCCTGGATTCCGGTGTTCTGGCTGCCGGCCAGCCCCTGCATGCCGTACACCGCCAGGATCCGGTTTTCCCCCTGCAATGGCACGATATCGGCGATGGTCCCCAGCGAGACAAACGCGGTCGCCGAGAGCAGAAACTCCCGGAATTCGGGCTTGACCTTCTCCGCACCGGAAAATTCCTGCGCCATCGCCCAGGCGAGCTTGAACGCGACCGCCGCGCCGCACAAATTTTTATGCGGGTAATCCTGCCCGGGAAGATCCGGATGCACAATCGCCACGGCATGAGGCAATTCCGTCTCCACCTTGTGATGATCCGTGATGATCAGGTCCATTCCCAATTGCGCCGCCAGGAGCGCCTCGGCAAACGCGTTGATTCCGCAGTCCACCGTGATCATCAGCTTGTATCCCTTTTCCGCGAGCTGCCGGATCGCCTCTTCGTTCAGCCCGTACCCTTCATCGAGCCGGTGCGGCACGTAAAAATCGGCATCGTAACCGGCCAGCCGGAAACAATCCCAGAGAATCGCCGCCGCCGTAATTCCGTCCACATCATAATCGCCGTAGATGACGATTTTTTCGCGCCTGCCCATCGCTTCGCGAATCCGCCGCACGGCAGGGGCAATCCCCTGGAGTTTCTGAGGCTCCACCAGATCGCTCAGCGAAGGCTGGAGATATTTTCTCGCCGCCTCCGCATTCTCGATGCCCCGGTTGTACAGGAGCTGCCCGATCAGCTCGGGGAACCGCCCTTCCTGCGCCAGCGTTTTACGACCCGGCCATGCCGGACGGATCACCCACTGACAGCTCGCCGAGCGGTTCTTCTTCTCTCGCATCATACGCCAATCATCTCACCCCCCCTGCCTCTCCTTGCCAAATAAAATATTCTTTGAAAAAACCAATGACGGACCTCTACTCCCGGCACCCTGGCGACATGTCAGTACCATATTCTTTTTTACCGTTTCAGAGCTTTATGAAAAATAGTTCACCGCGTTCACAAAGACAGCCAATCCGTCCGCCGTTCCCGGCAATCCCAGCGCAGCGCGGCGGGTCCACTGCGGATGATGCGTCGGGTGCACGTGCCGCTCCGGGTGGGGCATCAATCCCAGCACGCGGCCGGTCGGGTCGCACAGCCCGGCGATATGATCCGTCGAGCCGTTGGGATTGACGGGAAACCCGCCGAAATTGCCGTGCTCATCCACATACCGAAGCGCCACCTGCCCGTTTGCCTTGACCCGCTCCAGAATCTCCTCCCTGGCGAAACACACCTTCCCCTCCCCGTGGGCAATCGGCAGATACATCCGCTCAATCCCTTTCAGAAACACGCATTTGTCTGTCCCCGGCTGCAAATAAATCCACCGATCCTCGAATTTTCCCGAATCGTTGTTGGTAATCGTGGTATCGAGGGAAACCGCTTCGCCGGCTCCGTTGTCCAGGCCGGGCAACAGCCCCGCTTTGACCAGGACCTGAAATCCGTTGCAGATGCCCAGCACCAGCTTGCCCGCATCGATGAACGCCCGCACATCCTGCCGGAAATGATGAATCAGCTGGTTGGCGAGGATTTTCCCCGCCGCGATGTCGTCGCCGTAGCTGAATCCGCCGGCGATCACCAGCACCTGATACTCACCCAGGCGTTTGGGATTGCCGATCATTTCATTGACATGCACGCGCCGGGTTTTCGCCCCGGCTTTCTCGAAGGCGTAGCACGTCTCCCCGTCGCAGTTCGTCCCCGCCGTCCGCAAGACCAGTACATTCACTGTCGCCATAGTCCGATGCTTTCCATCTCTAGTCGTATGAGTTTTTTTCTTTGTGATCCGGGTTTGCCGCAGCTTTTACCATCGCAGTGGCTTCTGCCACGCTTCCTTCAAAGCGGCGATATCCGAATCGATGACGGCCTTGCCGCCTGAGTCCCGGATGATGAGCCGGCCGCTCTGGGTAACCTTGCCGATTTCCGCAAATCGCACCTCGCGGAATACCTTCGCCAGCTTGAAGACATTCTCCGGCGCAACCTCCAGGACAAACCGGCTCGGCGTTTCACTGAACAGAAGCACTTCGGCGCGGGCGGCGTCCTTGCTATGAGGCGCCTGGGCCAGCGAAACCTCTGCGCCCAGGCCGCCGGCAAACGCCATCTCGGACAGCGCCACCGCCAGCCCGCCCTCGCTGCAATCGTGGCAGGAAACGACCAGCCCCTGCCGGATCGCCTCGGCGACAGCGTTCATCGTCATCGGCGCGGTCTTCAAATCCACTTTCGGAACGTTCGCGCCGCGTTGCTTCTGCATCGCGTAATAGACCGATCCGCCCAGTTCGTTCCTGGTTTCCCCCACCGCAATCAGAACATTTCCCGCTTTTTTGCAATCCATCGTCACACAGCGTTTCACATCGTCCACGATTCCCATCGCGCTGACCAGCAGGGTGCCGGGAATATGAATCGTTTCGCCCGTCTGGGTTTTGAATTCGTTGTTCAGCGAATCCTTGCCGGAAATGAACGGCGTGCCGAACGCCTTGGCGGCATCGTAGCACCCCCGCGACGCCCGAACCAGCCCGCCGAGCCTGTCCGGCTTGTCGCAGTTGCCCCAGCAGAAATTATCCAGAATCGAAATCTTCTGCGGATTGGCGCCCACGGCGACCACATTCCGCACCGCTTCGTCGATCGCGGCCAGCGCCATCCAGTACGGGTCCAGATCGCTGTACTGCGGGCAGATTCCGCAGCCGATCGCCGCGCCGAGATCCTTCTCCAGTCTCGGCCGAATCACCGCGGCGTCGCCCGGGCCGTCATTGGCGCACCCCACCAGGGGTTTGACGGCCGAACCGCCCTGTACTTCATGATCGTACTGGCGAATCACCCATTCCTTGCTGGCGACATTGTAGTTCGAAAGAACCGCCAGCAGTTCCCGGTTGTAATCGGCCTGCTCCTTCGGCGCCGGCTCCCGCAGATCGGGCTTTGTCCACACCGCCTTGCGGGTGTACTTCGGCAGTCCCTCGTGCAGAAATTCCATATCCATCCGCCCCACGACCTGGCCCTGGTATCGAAGCTCCAGTTTCCCGTCTCCGGCGAACCGTCCGATGACGGTCGCCTCCACATCCTCTCCCCGGAAAATCCGCATCACCCGGTCCAGATTTTCCGGCGGCACGGAAATAACCATCCTCTACTGCGCCTCGCTGATCCATATTTCCGTATAACGAAGCCCCTGATATTTCAAGGGCACTTTTTCCAGATCCACCACCGCTCCGAGTTCCCTGCCCATCTCCCCCACCGCGCTGCTCAATCCTCCCGCTCCGCAGTCGGTGATGGCCGTGTACAGATTCTCGTCCCGCGCCTGCAGCAGCGTATCCAGCACCTTTTTCTCCACAATCGGATTGCCGATCTGCACGGCGTGGGAAAACAGGGATTCGTGCTCGTGCGTCATTTCCCCGCTGCTGAACGTCGCGCCGTGAATGCCGTCGCGGCCCGTTCGTCCGCCCACCACCACGATCCAGTTCCCCGCCTGCGCCTTGCCGAAGCACTTCTCCCGCGGAATCAGCCCGATATTCCCGCAGAACACCAGGGGATTGCCCAGGAACCGCTCATCAAAATGAATCGCGCCGTTCACCGTCGGGATGCCCATCCGGTTGCCGTAATCCCGCACGCCGCTGACCACGCCTTTCATCACGCGCCGCGGATGCAGCACGCCCGCCGGCAGCGATTCCATCGGCATATCCGGCGGGGCAAAGCAAAAGATGTCCGTGTTGGCAATCGGCTTGGCGCCCAGCCCCGTGCCCATCGGATCGCGGATGCAGCCGCCGATCCCGGTCGCCGCGCCGCCGTAGGGCTCGATTGCCGAGGGATGATTGTGCGTTTCCACCTTGAAGCAGATCCCGTACTCCTCGTCGAATTCCACGACGCCGGCGTTATCGACAAACACCGAAATACACCAGGGTTTGTTCAGCTCGAACGTCGCTTTGGCAATGGTGGATTTCAGCAGATTGTCCACGATGGCGGTTCGGGCAATCCCGTCCTCCCCCGTTTCGGTATATTCAATCGTCCCGCGAAAGGTTTTGTGGACGCAGTGTTCGCTCCAGGTCTGCGCCAGCATCTCCAGTTCCACATCCGTCGGATCGCCGTTCTGGGCCCGGTAATACTCCTGGATCGTCTGCATCTCCGCGGCGTTGAGGAACAAATCCATCTTTTTGCTGAGCTGCACCAGGGCCTCTTCGTCGAGATCGCGAATCGGAATGCGCGTAATCTTCAACTGGTACGGCTCGGTATGCGGGCTGGGCGGCTCGCTGTCGCCGCCGAAAATCACCGCTTCGATGCAGTCGTTGGCCAGCGCCTTCTGGGCAATCAGCTGTTTCTGCTTTTCGTTCAGCGTCCCCAGCAGGATGTACTTCCGCGCCGTGCGGACGCTTTGGGCCTCCAGTCCCATGTCCCGGATCGCCGAGGTCACCGAGTCCGCGACCGGATCGGTCACGCCGGGCTTCAGATGCACCTCGATCAGCGTGGCCTGCGCCAGTCCTGCCGGCGCCGCCGAGCGGCCGATATAATACTCCTCCGTCACCGGATCGATCAGCAGCTCCCTCGCGATTCGCTCCAATTGCTCCCGCGAAAACTCCCCTTCCAGCAGATACACCCGCACCGACTGGATCGCCTCCACCGAATGGATTCCCAGTTGACGGATATCCCCCGCTACGCTCCGGCCATGCACATCCGGAAATTCCGGTTTGTTAAACGTCTCGATTCGTGTGTTCATCAGGCAGGTAATTCCTTCCGCTGCAGTTTCATTTCAACCAGCTGGTTTCGTTTCTCCCGCGCTTCCGCCAGCATGCGGCAGACCGCGTCTTCATCGCCCTGGCGAAGAGCAACCTGAAAGTTCGTCAATTCCTTGATGAATCGCGCGATTGACTCATCAATGCTTTCGGCGTTTGCCATCAAAATATCCCGCCAGACATTCTCCGGACCCGAGGCGATTCGCGTGGTATCCAGAAATCCCTTTCCGCACAGCAGCATCTGTTTCAGTTCCGAGCTGTTTACCAGCGCCGCCGCCAGGATATGGGGCAAATGGCTGATTCGAGCCAGCACCTTGTCATGCTGCGCAGGCGTCATCTTCGAGACGTGCATCCCCAGCTCCGTCCAGAATCCTTCCAGAAATTGAATCAGACGCGGTTTTGTTTTCGCCGTCGGCGTCAGGATGCAGCTTGCCTTTTCGAACAAATCCGCCCGCGCGAAATCCACTCCGCGCTGTTCGGAGCCGGCCATCGGGTGCGATCCCAGAAAGCCCACCTGTTTGGGCAGATGTTTTATCGCCCATCGCGTGGGCAGCACCTTGGTGCTCCCGACATCCGTGACGACGGTTCCGGGCTGCAGCGAATCCCGCATTTTCAGGAACAACTCTTCGAATGTCCCGATCGGGCTGGCTAATACCACCAGCCCCCCCTGCCCGGCGGCTTCCTCGACCCGGTCAAATACCGCATCCACCACACCCGCTGCCAGCGCCGCTTCCCGGGTTTCCGCCCGGTGGCTGTAACCATAGCGTTTTGCCCGCGGAAACGCGCGGCTGACGGCCAATCCCAAAGACCCTCCCAGCAGTCCTAATCCGACTATCGTTATTGACTCTAAGTCGATTTTCTTCATAGTTTTATGTTCTTTTCCGCCCCGTCCGTCAAACGCTACAACACTAGCTATTAAAAGCGGTTATGTCAAATTTTTTCTTGCTGTTTCCAATCGATTCGTATAGTATTACAGATGGATAAGGAGCAAGAGAGGCGGATTGCCTGCAGGCGGGGTGCAAATGAGGCTCCCGGCAGGGAGGACAGGCTGGCAGTGATGGAATTTCATGGATGGAAACAGGTAACGGATACGCCCCAGGAAGATTCCTGCCTACGGTTTGAATTGTGCCTGGGGATTCTTATTATCAGAAAATCAGGCTTGGCATGAGTTTGGAGAATGAATTAGTAGCGGCGGTGTCAAACGGTCCTAACGGCCTGGGGTGCCTGGACTTCGAGAAACCGCTGGCCGAGCTGGAAAACCAGATCACCGAGCTTCAGACGCTGCAGCAAACCAAGGGCATCGATTATACACCGGAAATCGCGCAGCTCCGGACGAATCTCACCAAGCTTACCGCAAAGATTTACAGCCATCTTTCCGCCTGGGAAACCGTGCAGGTTGCCCGTCATCCCCGGAGGCCTTTGTTCTGGGATTACATTGAAATGATGGTCAACGATTTTTTCGAACTCCACGGCGACAGACGGTTTGGAGACGATCGGGCGATCATCACGGGGTTTGGGCGTCTGGGGCGCGAAAAGGTGCTGATCGTGGGCCAGAACAAGGGCAGAACCACCAAGGAACGAGTGGCCTGCAATTTTGGGTGCGCCCATCCGGAGGGGTATCGTAAAGCCTTGCTAAAAATGAAGTTAGCGGAAAAATTCGGGGTTCCCATCGTGTGTCTGATCGATACGCCCGGCGCCTATCCGGGCATCGGCGCCGAAGAGCGCGGACAGGCCGAGGCTATCGCGTTCAATATGATGGAGATGTCGCGGCTGAAAGTGCCGATTGTATGCGTGGTCATAGGCGAAGGCGGCTCGGGGGGGGCGCTGGGAATCGGAGTCGGCGACAAGATGTCGATCCTGCAATACGCGTATTATTCGGTGGCATCCCCCGAGGCGTGCGCGGCAATTTTGTGGAAGAGCGGGGAGCAGGCTCCGCAGGCGGCGGAGGCGCTGAAACTGACCAGCAAAGACTTGAAGAAGCTGAATCTGGTGGACGATGTTGTGCCGGAGACACTTGGCGGGGCGCACCGCAATCCGCACGGAACGGCGAAAAATCTGGAGGCGTATCTGATCCGGACGATCCGGGAACTGAAACGTTATAAACCGGAAAATCTGGTGGAGAACCGATACAAGAGGCTGCGGGGAATCGGAGTGTACCAGATTGCCGAACCGAAGGTGATCAAGAACGTGATGGGTGTTTCCGAGAAAATCGCCGAACTGCCCGCCGAGGCGGGCAGCAAACGAAACGCAGTGAAACAGTAGAGTCTCTCCCCCGCTCAATGAACCGCTTCGAAAAACGGGAAAAAGGACTGCCGCAATATACAGTAAGGATGAAATGTCCGCCGAAATTCTATTTCTCGATTCCCGATGTATCCGCCTGACCATTCCGGCCCGGAAGAAATCCGCCATCCTGAAATCCCAATGTCCCCGTCACCGGGAGAAATGCAAGCTATCTCTTTGACAGGTTCGCCGGCTGCCCTATAATATTATCGCAATGGCCCATGAACAAGACAATACAGGCTCCGGGTCTCTCCGGACCGAGCCGCGAGGCGCCGGGGACAAAGTGTCCGCCGTGATCCAGGCCTCCAAGGACCTGGATCAGAAAATCCAGCGATTGAACACGGATTTAAGCTCGGTTCATAAAACTTCGCGGCTGCTGACCGGTCCCATGGATCTTTCGCAGGTGCTTCAGATCGTGCTGGAAACGGTATCCCACGCCGTCGGGGCGGATGCCGCCGGAATCCGGCTGCTGGATGAAGAAACCGGGGAGCTGGTTCTGAAAGCCACCTATGGCCTCAGCGACGCGTACAAGAACAAAGGTCCGGTGACGGCGGCGGAAAGCAGCCTGAACCAGAAGGCCCTGCAGGGGGAAGCCATCATTGTCAGCGATATGCGCACCGACCCGCGGTTTGAAAACTGGCGGGAGGAAATTGTCCGCGAAGGCCTGATCAGCACCCTGTATATCGGATTGATGTACCGGGACAAGGGCATCGGCATTTTTCGTCTCTACAGCAAAAAACCTCGCGGGTTTTCGCCGCAGGACATCGCACTGGCCCAGACGGTGGCGGCGCAATCGGCGGCGGCCATCACCAACGCCAGGCTGTACGAGGAGGCGCTGGAAAAAGAGCGAATGGCGCGCCAGATCAAGCTGGCCGGAACGGTGCAGAGACACCTGATCCCCCAGAAGGCCCCGAAACTCCCCGGGTTCGATTTGTCGGGCCAATATGTCCCCTGTTACGACGTGGGCGGGGATTTTTACGATTTTATCCCGATGGCGGACGGCACCCTGGTCATTACCATCGGGGATGTGATGGGAAAAGGGGTTCCGGCATCTCTGACCATGGCGGCGCTGCGATCCAGTCTTCGGGCGTATGCCGAACAAATCCACACCATTGATGAAATCGCCCGCCGGGCCAACCGCATGTTCTGCCATGATACGGAAATGTGGGAGTTCGCGACGCTTTTCTGCGCCCACCTCGACCCCCGGAACAGCCGGCTGAGCTACTGCAATTGCGGCCATGAACCGCCCCTTCTGATACGAGGCGGCGAGACCCTTTCCCTTCAGGAAGGGGGAATGGTCCTGGGCATCCAGCCGGAAAACGATTATGAGTCCCGCCATATCACCCTTGAGGAGGGGGACCTGCTCGTGTTTTACACAGACGGGCTGGCGGATGCGGTCAATTTTGAGCGGGAATCGTTCGGCCGAAAGCGGATCATCGAAGCGGCGAGAAATTCCCGCGACATGTCCGCCGAGCAGGCGGCGAAAAACATTCTCTGGCTCATGCGAAAATTTTCAGGCCTGACTCCCCGCCGCGACGATACCGCGATTGTCGTCCTGAAAAAAAGTTCCGGCGATCATCCGGCTCGCGCCCCGGTGGATTACATGCATTTGTATTCCTGAAATCCGGCATTCTCGCAAACCAATCCTTTTCGTCCCCGGATTCCCCTGGCCGTCCGTCTTATTCCTCCGCGGAATGTTCTTACCGCTGTCCCGTCCACTGCCAGCCTTTGTATTTCGCGACCAAGAGCTTCTGATTGGCCCATTCCGAGTCGGTCAATTCCTCCGCCAGCAGCGTGCGGGAGAGCCGATCGGCAATCGCGCGGCTGAGGAGGTTCCGGAACCCGTCCAGATCCAAATCGGGGTTCACCCTCCGCACCGCGGCACAGGGCTGTTGCTCGAATCGGCTGTCCAGGATGAGCGAGCCGTGCTGCAGCGCCGCCTGCCGGATCCGCCTCTGGGCACTGCCCAGCACCTTATCCGGCCCGATCACCAGGTCCAGTCGGTGTTTCCTGGCAAAGCAGAAAAACGGCCCTCGCTGGGAATTCCCCTCGTCGGCGATTCCCCGGTATTCGGCGGCAACGCCGAACGACGCCAGCGATTCCCGCATCGCATCATGCACCAGGGTGTACATTCGCTCGATATTCGCCGAATTCCCTTCCCCCAGAGGCAACACCAGCGAATAGGTCAATTCCCAATCGTGCAGGATCGCTCCCCCGCCGGTTTGTCGGCGAACGACAGGAAGGGTCGCGACCGGGGAATCCTGCTCCTGCACCTCGCGGATGCTCTGAAAATAGCCCAGGGAGATGGTCGGTTCCCGCCACTGGTACAATCGCAGGGTAGCCGGCGCCCTGCCGGCATTCACGGCCTGAAGAATCGCCTCGTCCCGGGCCATATTCAGCGCCCCATCGAGGGGCGGATCGACCAGCCAGCGAAGAATTGCCCCATTGGTACGTTCTGCAGGAACGGTCAACGCCCAGGCCTCCGTCGATACATGATCCGGATTATCCGCATGGAGGCATTATAATGGCAGGGGACGGCTCTGTCAGGGTAAAAACCGCCGGAACATCCCCCTGGAGAAACACCGGAACCCCATTCCGGAGCCGATTATCCCTGGAAATTGATCAGGGAGCCCGCTTCTTCCGGCCGGGCATCGGGATCCGAACGGGAGGCGTACTCCTCCCGGGGTTCCTGCTGCTGCGCCCGCTCCTCCTGAAGCTTATTCATCAGCAGAAGCCATGTTTCGCGCATGTGGCGGAGAATTTTCATCGCTTCGTCCAGAGGCTCGATCTGGTGGCGGATATTCGCCATCACCAGCCGGTCATAGCAGTAGAGATAGAGGGCTCGCATCTTTTTGCAAACCTCCGGATCCACATCGTCCTTCAACCCGCTGTTCATCTCCATGACGATTTTTTCCACTTTGGTGATCAGATTGAAGCTGTCCTCAAACTTTTTATCCAGAAGGGCCTGCCGTCCCTGCTCGGCAAAGCGGATCGCACCGTCATAGAGCATCAGGTGCAGCTGCTCGGGAGAGGCGGTCATCACGCGGGTTTTCAGATATTCCTGATGGTTTTTCGTCGGCATCATAGGCGGCAATACTCAAAGTCGATTACGAGCGTTTCCAGGAACTCACCAGGGAGGACAACTGCGTCAGGGCCGTCTGCTGGGACTGCATCGACGCCAGCGCCTCCTCCATGGCATAGAACTGGTTGTAGAGCCGCTGTTCCTTGGCGGCCAGAATCTCTTCCAGATAGGCGATTCGGTCATCGTACATTCCCAGCTTGTCGTTCATGGCGGTCAGCCGATAGCTGATGGTGCTCCCCGAAGTCCCCGCCAAATCTTCCAAAGCGCCCGCCAGGTATTCGCCGAAACCCGATTCCGTCTGGGTGAAAAATTCCTCCATCGCTTCAGGATCAGCGGCAAACGCTTCCCGGAACGCCGTTTCATCGAATTGCAGCTGGACCGTCGAAGCCACCGCATAATTGACTGTTTTCCCGCTGGCATCGGTTCCGGTTTCGGTTCCCATCGAAGCCAGCGTAATCCCCACCTGCGACAATCGGCTGTACGATCCTGACATTCCGGGCACTTCATAACTGACCAGGGATTCCAGCATCGCGCGAATGTTTCGTACGGTCGAATCCGCAAAAAGGGTTCCCTTTTCATAGGTTTCGGTATTAAAACTAGTCAAATCGGCAATTGCCTTCATGGCCGTATTAAACGAGCTGACAAAGGAGGAAATCTGGCTGACAATGGAATCCAAGTCCTGATCCACCGCCACCGAGACGGCTTTTTCGGCATCCGCGGAGACAAGATTCAGCGTCACGCCCTTGATCGCATCGGTAATGGTGTTGGTTGAGCTTTGAATCAGCAGATTTCCGCTTTCGCCCATCAGGACAACGGCATCCCTGGCTTCGGTGAGGGTCTGCGCGGTCAGGTTGGTATCCCCGGCATCCAAATAGATCCTGCCGGCGCGCCCGCTGACATCGCTGGTAAAATTGATTCGATAGGATGGATTCTGGGAGGACCCCACATTAATCAGGGTCGCCTGAACCCCCATATCCGCCTCGTTGATTCGCGAGACCAGATCCTCAATCGTATCGCCGCCGCCCATATCCAGCCGCAATTCGTAGGATCCGTCGATCGCATAGGCCGCACCGCCGTTTGTTAGCGAGGCGGTTCCGGCGATTCGAAGATCCTTGGCCGTCGTCCCGCCGGATACATCCGCCACGGTAAACGAGCCGTTGGCATCGTACAGCAGGATGCCATCGCCGGAATCGTTCAATCGGGCTTTTACGGTGCTGAATACCGTGCTGCTGCCGTTGCTGCCGCTGAGGCTGGCACTATTGATTTTCGCAATCACATCTTCCAGCGTTTTGACGTTGCTGTCATTGAGATTAATGGTAAATTTCTGTCCCGAGCTGTCGGTAATGGTGAATTTTCCTTTTTGGATCCCGCTGCCGTAATTCAGGCTCGACAATTCCGTCGCTTCGGTCATGTACTGAAGCTGCCGATTCCCGCTGTTCACGGCGGAAACGGCGCCATCCACCGTCAATCCCAGCTTATCGGCGACCTTGCCGCTGACCACCAGATTCCCGGCTCCCCCGACGGCATCCGTCAGGGTAACGCCATTCCCGGCGGAGTTCACCGCCGCCCGGATATTGGTCCCGGCCGCATTAATCCGTGTGATCAGATCCTGGACCGTGCTGGCACCGGTCAAATCCACATCCACCGTCGTGCCGGCCCGATCCTGAATATGCAGCGCCACCCCCTCGGCGTCATTGACCAGATCCGAAGCGAGAATCCTGTCCGCTCCGTAACTGAACGTTCCATCCACGTTCATCACATCCCGGCTGCTGCCGCCGTTCAGACTGCCTAGGAACACCGTGTTCATACCGCTGAGAATGCGCCGTCCCTCATAGACCCCGCCGACAAACGCATTCGAATCGGCAATCAGTCCCAGATCGACGCCCAGCCAGCTTTCACTCACGCTGGCGTTGGAACTGGAATCGGCCACTTTGACGCTCAGACCGTTTTCCCCGGTCCGATTCGTGATATTCAAGCCGGTCCGAGCGGCATTGATCCCCACTTCCACCAGCCGCGATCCCGTCTCCCGGTCGAAATTCGCCCAGTGATTATTAATCGCGTTCCTCACATCCCCCACATCCTCCATGAACCACACCTGGCTACCCTGAATGGTTCCGTATTTGGTATCCCCCACAATGCCCAGGTCCGCCGCCGCCGTCCCTTCGTCCACATCCTCAACGATCAGATGACTGGACCGCACCGCCGCGGGATCCGTCACCACCACGCGGTTCCCGTTTTGATCAAACGTGTACGCTTTGCTTGTATCCCGAATGGTAATATGATCCTGGGCATCGAAATTGAACTGAATCGTGCTGGTCTTCACGCCGGCGCTGTCTTCGGTATATAACCCATTGTCAATCGCGGTCTGCTCGATCAATTGCTCCACCTGCCCCAGCGTGGCGCCGGATCCCAGGGTGGATAAGTCCACCTCGAACGAAACCTTGTTCATGTCGGTGATCTTGATTGTCCCCAGCCGGACCCCGTTGCCTCCATTGAGCGACTGAAGGGTGGTGCTCTGCTCCGGACTGCCCTCGGTTCTCGACATCACCGTACCGATGCCGACGGAAAACAGTTTGCTGCCATTTAACTGAAATTCAATGTCATCCAGCTTGGAAGACGTGACGCCGCGGACACCGTTGCCGTCATTAAGGCTCTTCAGAAGCGTTTCATCGCTGAGGAAATTGACCGTTCCGCCGGTCAGTTCTGTTCCGGCGGATGTTCCCAGAATCCCCAGCCCCGCCGCGGTCGAGCCGCCATTCACCTCGCTGACGGTCAGGGTTCCCGCCCCGCCGCTGACATCCCGCAGCGTGATCTGATCGTTCGATACAAACGCTTCCACCTGAATGTCCGCATTATCATTAATGGCATCCAGAACATCCTGAACGGTCAGTGCCGCACTCAGATCCAACGTCGCCGTTTTTCCGCTCTTGTCCGTAATCTGGATTTTTCCCCGGTCCACGCCCGACCCGCCGTTGAGCGAGTTCAGATAGGTGTCTTTCCGGAGCTGGCCCTGTCCGATTTCCAGGGTAATCTGTCCGGTACCGACGGAGCTGTTGAGGCTGGAGTAGCTGCGGCTGACCATATTGTGATTGGTCGCGAGCTGCTTGACGCGAAATGTATAATTCCCCAGTACCGCGGTAGTTCCAGCGGTCGCGGTCACGACATCTTCATTGCTGCTGGTGACGGTCTTTTTCTGAAATACCGATTCTTCTTTAAAGTTGGCAGCAGAGACCTGGATCGCCATCACATACGCCTGGAGAGACATCAGTGCCGTTTTCTGCTTGGTCAGGGTAGCTGAAAGCGTCTCCACATTCGTCTTGGTTTTGGATTCAATGGCCATTAATTGAGTCACAATGGACTCAATATCCAACCCCGATATCAAACCCGTTCCACTGCTGATGGTACCCATACTAGCTTCTCCAAGCCTCTATAGGCGAGTTTTCTCTGTGCGCAGTCCCCTTTCCATCGGGGAACCTGTTTTACTTATCGGCCATTGCCGATGGGGGCTTTAAATCCAGACAGTTTCACGTCCGATAAGTGCTTTTCCGAGGCATAAAAAACGGCCAAGGCCTCTCAGCAGGACATGAATTCCTACTAGAGGCCCGGGCCTTTCAGAGTACCGAGTCAGAACAGGCCGTTCTATTCGCGCATCGCCCTGTTGCTGCCCGGTGTGGACCATTCCCACTGGCCTTGGGGTCTGGTCCGGTAAGGTTCGCCACCAGGCTGAGCCCGGCATCCCTGAGAAACCCTCTGGAATGAGCCTGTGTTCGAGGGGTTCAGGTCCCGGCAGAACAGTCGGCTCATCGGGAGGATCTCTCAGGAGCCGACTTAGCCGAGCAGCGCCAGGACGCTCTGCGGCATAGAGTTCGCAATGGACAATACGGAGGTATTCGCCTGGACAAGAATCTGACTGCGGGTCAGCGCCGCGGTTTCCGTCGCGAAGTCCGCGTCGCGGATCGCCGATTCCGACGCCGTCACATTCTCCAGGGTTACCTGCAGGCTGTTGATGTTGGTTTCCAGAACGTTCTTCTGGAAGGCACCCAGTCGGCCTCGCAGCGTCGCGATATCCTTGATCGCGTCGTCCACGATCCGCTGGGCGGTGTACAAGTTATCCCCGCTGAGGGAATTCGTCGCCCCGCTCTTGAGGGTATTGAGATACCCGTCCGCGGCGTTGCCCAAGTAGCTGGGTGCGACATTCATAATCCCCACGGATTCCAGACCGATGGCATCGACCTTGGAACCGATGGCGAAGTCCGCCCCGCCGCCGGTGATGCCGATGGTAATGGAGGAGTTGGATTCGGCCTGGGTTGACGTCAAATCGATCTCCGCATCCAGCATCGCCGTTCGAATGGTCAGGACTTTGCCCTTGCCGATTGCCGAGGTCCCGTTGATGGTCGCGGCGACGTCCCGGCCATAATCCTGTTTTTCCGAATCCGCCGCGGCGCCTCGGAATACAAAATCATGAGCATGATTCCCGCTCAAAATCTTTACGCTGACATAGGCATCGGAGCCGTAGTCCACGCTGTTCAGACGCAGGCCGCTGGTGGATGCCGAAGCCGTTACGCCGGTCACTTCCGTCAGGGCGTTGATCGCCGTCTTCATATCCGCGATCGTGGTCGCGCTGGCAAAGGTGATTTCCGTCGTGCCTCGCCCGGACCCAAACTGGATGCTCAGCGCTCCGCTGGTATTGGCGGCCCCGCTGAAGAACACCTCGCCCTTCTGGGCGGAAGTGGTCTGCGCGATGGTCACCTCCATCGTGGCGCCGTCGATCAGCTTGGCGGCGTTGATGCTCATTTCCGCGATTTGCGCCGTATTCACGCTGGAGGTCGTATAGGACAAGTTGCCGTTGAGCAGCTTGATTCCCTCGAACTCCGTCGCGTTGGCGATTCGCTGGATCGTATTGATCGCCGAATCCACCTGAAGCTGATTCGCGTCAATTTCCTCTTCACTCAAAGCGCCCTTGTTGGCCGTATTGACCAGCAGACCTTTGATGTCAACCAGCAACGCGTTAATCTCGTTCAAGGCTCCTTCTGCTGTCGCGATGACATTCGACGCGCGGGTCGAATTTTCGATGCCGGCTTCCAATCCCGCCATTTCGGAGCGGAGATTTTCCGAAGCAATCAAGCCGGCCGGATCGTCCTTCGCGACATTAATCCGAAGCCCGGTGGAGAGCCTCTTCAGGCTGGTCTCCAGGTCGCTGTTGTTCCTGGTTAAATTCGTAATCGAGTTGAGTGAAGCTATGTTCGTGTTGATACGTGACATGGCTTATCCTCCGTGACAAGGCAAGCGAGTGTGCCAAACCCGCTTCCATCAGGTCCCAACCTTCTACTGCGTCCTGGGGACCTGAAGCATCAGACAGCCGTTAGGCCATTCCTGTGATTCCCTGCGGCGCGAAATTACGTAATTTCGCCGTCCTGTTGCACGCAGACAATCCGTCTGTCTGACGGGATCACGATACTATTCGCCATCCCAGACAATCTTCCATTGTAAATCGGTGTAATACCGTGTGAGATGCTTGATGGGGTTCCACCTCATGGCACCCGAGAGCCGTTTTCACGACCCACCTGTCCGAGAGACAGGATTTCAGGAGGGCTGCAACTCCGTTGCTAAATCCCTTCAGTTCCGGCGATCCTTGTTCGGCTTTGCCCAAAGCCAGGTCTCGCCGGCACTCATCCGTGAGTCTTTCAACAGACTCGCATTTCGCGTTGGTTCGCTCGAAGCAACCCGGAATTGACTTCGCGTTCACCATCGCTCGTTGCCTTCTGATATTCGACTACTACGTCCCAAAATCTTTAGCACGGCCGATATTATTTTGAAAAATTTTCTTATAGGACCTCCGCACGGCCGATAACCGTGAAAACCCCCCTGTTTTTCTCCTAAATTCCTATAATTTCATGCTTTATAGGACCTTCCCATCCCGCAGCGGCACCCTCTTCTATTTGCCCTTTTGGAATTTTTTCAGGATTTTCGCCGCTTTTTCCGGTACAATGATTTCCAAAATCGCCCCCTATCCGGGCACCCCTAGACTGGAGAAACGCCGATGAATCCTCTGTTTACTCTCGCCAAAGAACAATGGATCGATCCCATCCCCTCTCCGCCTGGCCCCCTTCCCCAGGACGCCCCGGGGTCGATGAAAATGAAAATCGAATTTCTCGAGGCCAATCTCGCCAAGGCGCTTCTTATTAATGAAGCCCTCTGGGAGCTGATTCGCGATAAACTGTCCGTCACCCAGGAAGAGTTTTATCAAAAACTCTACGAGATCGACCTTCGGGACGGCGATCTCGACGGCAAAAACCAGCGACAGGTCATTGAATGCCCTCAATGCAAACGGAAAGTCTCTCCCCTCCACTCCGCCTGCCTCTACTGCGGCGCTGTCATCGACAATTCGGTTTTTCGGATGAGTCGCTGACGCGACCGGCCAATCCGGGAGCCGGAAGCTTCTGGATGGCCAGATCCAGCGATTTTTCCAGAAATCCTGGCGGAATGCCCGGGCAAATTCGCTGCAAAAAGGATCGATATCGCCGATCCATTCCCGACTGACGCAGGATCGAGCGCATTCCCTCATAGTCCGATAAGCTGCAGATGACCCGGAGTTCCCGGATCGGTGCGATCGCCAATTCCATCTCGTGATAGCTGAAACCCCGCCCCCGTCGCAAAAAGTGTTCCCGGGAGGAGTCATTCCATTCCCGGTAGAGCTCGCGGAAATTCTCCCGCGGACTGAATCGACTGTACTGAAACGCCAATTCGTCGGGCAGCCAGTGAAAAAACGGAAGCTGCGAGGTATGCCCGTCAAAATACCACAGCCGGTTGGGGGTCTCGATTACCGCCAGACAGCCTCCCCCCGGCAGAATCTCCCAAGCGTGCCGGAGGGAAATCAATCGCTCCGGAATCGTCATATGCTCCAGGCACGCGAAAAACAGAATCATGTCAAACGCATTCGCCGAAAACACCTCTCCCATCCGCTGGGCGTTTACCATCCGGAGGTCCGCGTTCACCCCGTAGGCCCGGCACCGATCCCTCGCCACGCTCAATGCCCCTTCATCCACATCGATTCCGGTCACTTCTGCTCCCTGCTCGGCCAGCGCGACCGTGGAAGAACCCGTTCCACAGCCCACCTCCAGAATCCGCTTACCGCACAAACCCGCGGCATGATCCAGCCATGGAATTATCCGGCGGCGATCCCTCTCCAGCCGTGCCGTCAGATGATCCTCCAGATCTCTGGCATATGCCTCCGCCTGGATGTGCCCTTTGCTGCGCCATCCGGTGAAATAGTGGGTTTCCAGACTCCTTCGAATCGCCTCCAATCCTGTGGAATCCAGCCGAATCCGCTTTTTTTTCAGATGGTTCGGCACGGTCTTACAGGCCAGGTTCATGGCCCATCGTTCCGCCCATTGCCTTATTGATGTTCTTGTCATGACAGCCCCGGCATTTATTCCTGAAAACCAGGATCGTATCCCCATTGTAAAGAAATGGATTCCCTCGTCAAGAAATGGAAATCATTGCCGTTGCTTTTCCCCTTCGGATCCGGACAAAAAAAGGGGCCTCTGGTTCCTGTCGAAACCAGCAGGCCCGCCGGCAAAGCTTGTTGACCGGCCATCGTACATCCAACTTCTCTTTTTCCCGCGCCTAACCTATATCTTATCGCCGGGGCATATCGCCCGGGCGTATTGGTCTGGGCCGCCGAGACTCCGGCAGCCCCGATACGATGGGATCATCGGCGTCGATCCCATGCGCTATTAAGAAACCGGCCGGCGAGAGGATTCGACTGCCCGAAGCAGCCCGCCCGAAAAGACGCCCACCGGACATCTTCCCGGCAATCCCGGTACAACACAACCAGCCGATCTGATCTTCATACGGCCCCGCTGACGGGGCCAGGCCATTATCAGGCCCATGTTGAGGTTGAAAGAATACGAGGTTTTTTAGGCCCGGGGTTCCAACCAAATTCATTGTTCGGCGCTTTGACCGATTGAATCGGGATCATTCGTCATGATCCTCGCTCACGGCCGCGGCCGGCCCCTGACGGCCTCCAGGTACATGGGGTCAACCTCTTGCTATATCTTAACTTATAACTTCATTCTCAAACCCGATTCGTATCCAAATCCGCTCTTCATTCTATTCAAACGTACGATATAAAGTGACGGGAGGCAAACCGAAATATTGCTTTTTTATCCGTTTCGGTCCCTTATTGTTCCCTTCCAACAGTACCATGTTGAATATCTCCATACCGGGGAGTATATTC